>JAVKNF010000025.1:0-8259 GCA_031537795.1 Candidatus Deianiraeaceae bacterium
ATAGGGGAAGCGCATTAAGAATAGGAGTTATTAATTATTTTGGCTTGACAAAAACCACGATGGAATTCAAACTCCTGACGAAATATTCCGCGTAAAAACAGGTTTTATAGGGGAAGCGCATTAAGAATAGGAGGATTATTTAAATTCAACAACAAATGGAGCTTTTACAACCGTACCATAAGGTATAGTTCTTAACTTATAAGGTCCATAATGAGTTCTTATTAATTTCACCACTTTTAAACCTAGATGCTCCATAACTTTTCTAATTTCTCTATTTTTTCCTTCCGTTATTGTTATTTCAAGACTGGAATAAGGCTCTCCTATTTTTAGAATTTCCACAAAAAACCCTTGATATTTAATGCCATCAACTGTTAAACCTTTTCTTAATCTTTCTAATTTTTTATTATCTATATAGCCAAAAACTTGAACGTAATACGTTCTTCTTATTTGGGTTGAGGGTAATTCTAAATATCTAGCTAATTCACCGTTATTAGTCAATAATAATAAGCCTTCTGTATTGTAATCAAGTCTACCAACTGTAATAAGTCTATTTAGACTTTTTGGAATTAATTCAAAGATAGTTTTCCTTCCTTTTTCATCTACCGTGCTTGTTATGTATCCTGCCGGTTTATGCATTAAATATAATTCGGGTTTTGGTACTTTATTTATAATTTTTTTATTTTTAACGAAAATTTCATCTTTGTCTGTTATTTTTATACCTGGGTCTTCAACAATTTTACCGTTTACTCTTATTGCACCTTCTTGAATAAGAATTTCGGACTCTCTTCTTGAAGCTATGCCAAGTTCAGAAAGCCTTTTATTTAACCTAAAATCTTCAAATTCATTTTTTTGAGGTATTTCTTTTGAAATTTCTTTTTCTTTATAATTATTATATTTATTAAATTTGACAGAATCTTTATTTATAGAAAAAAGATTATCTCTATTTTTTTTAATATTAAAAGGCTCTTTTTTTGGATCTGAACTATCGCTTACAAGAATCTTTTTCATAATGTATTATTTTATTATAAAATAGAAAAATTAAGCATTATATTTATCTAAATATTTAAAAATTTCATTCTCTGAAAAGAATTGCTTAATTTCTTTTTCTGCATTTGTAAAGGAATCTGAACCGTGAACACAATTTCTACCGATGCTTTCTGCAAAGATTTTTCTAATAGTGCCTTCTTTTGCTTCTATTGGGTTTGTTGCTCCCATAATATTTCTATAGCTATGCACTGCTGCGTCACCCCCTAATACCTGAACAATAACAGGTCCGCTAGTTATAAAATCAACAAGCTCACTAAAAAACGATCTTTCTTTATGTACAGCGTAAAATTCCTCTGCTTGCATTTTTGTCATATGAATCATTTTTTGAGCAATAATTCTTAAACCTACAGTTTCAAGTATGTCATTTATTTTACCTGAAATTCTTCTCTCTACAGCATCTGGTTTTAATATAGAAAATGTTAATTCGTAACTCATATAAATCAAATTTATTAAAACAAATTAAAAATCAATTAATTTCTATTTATTTTATTAAAAAATAATAAATTAACATTCCAAATGTTAAAAATACAACCACGCCTTTTGTTTTTATTGAATAATCCGCATAGGACGTAATTATTAATAAAATAACACAAAATAGCCAGTATTTTCCTTGCATTATATGTTCCATAATTTTGAATTGCAATATTAGAATTATAAGATTATTTTTTTAATAAACAATCTAAAATTTGAATAGATAAACTCTCATTTTCTTTATAAAAATTTATATCTAAATTAACGAGAATATCAATTTTAATATCTTTCATTAAAATATTAAACATATCAGTTTCGAAAGCATTAAAACAAATAGCATTCTTTACAGTAAAACCGTCTGTTATTATTAATTTTAGATATTTTTCTTTTAGAATTTCATAATATTTTACTTTAATATTTTTAATTAAAAATACTGGTTTTGGGTTATAGATACCGTAAGGTTCAAGTATTTTAAGATTTTTCACCAATTTCACATCAAGAGAAGCGAGCGAGACCTCGAGGTCAAAATACATATTTTTAATTTTTTGATATTCTTCATTTAAAATTTTAATATTTTTAGATAAATGTTGAAATATTTTACTATAATTTTCTTCGAAAAAAGACAATCCCCCAGCCATTTTATGCCCACCTCCATTGATTATTAAATTTAAAGTTTTTAATTCTAAAATATTTTGCCCTATATCAATATTTTCAATAGATCTAGCTGAACATTTAACTGTATTTTCATTTAAAAAACCTATAATTGCAACTCTGTTATATTTATCTTTAATTCTTGAGGAAATTATACCAACTAAACCCTCGTGCCAATTTTTATTATATAAAAATACAAAACCGTATTCTAGAATTTGATAATTAATTAATTCTTCTTGAAGCTTGATTTCTTTTAAAATTTCATTTTCTATTTCCTTCCTTTCTTCATTAAAAGCTTTTAATTTATTGAAAATTTGAAAGCATTCATTTTTATCTTCTGAAGTTAATAATTTTACACTTAAATTTGCATCTTCTATTCTTCCGCCAGCGTTAATTAGAGGGCCAATTTTAAATCCTATATCACCTGCATTTATTTCTTTTGAATTTAAAAATTCTTTTATCCAAAAAATTGACTTTCTTGAATTTTCATTTATCTTTTTCAAGCCAGAATTAACAAAGAATCTATTTATTTTAATTAGCGGCATAACATCGCATATTGTTGATATGGCGACTAAGTCTAGTAAATTTAAAATATTTTCGTCTGATTTTTGGAATTTTCTATTTAAAATAAGTAAAAAGAAAAATAAAACTCCGGAAGCTGATAAATCTTTAAATTCATTTTCACATAATTCACCAAACCTATTGGGGTTAATAATTCCTTTAGCTTGCGGTAAAGTTTCATTTGATTTATGATGATCTATAACAATTGTATCGATATTAAAAGTATTTTTTATGTAAGAAATTTCTTCAATAGATGACGTCCCGCAGTCTAAAATAATTAAAATATCAATATTTTTCAAATTTGGAATATCTTCAATTGCTTTTTTTGTAAGGCCATAACCGTGCTTGAATCTATTTGGAATAAAAAATTCATAATTTGTAAAATTTATTTGCCTAAAAAAATAAATTAAAATAGCTGTACTTATTGTTCCGTCAACATCGTAATCTCCGAATATTAACATCTTTTTATTAGTTTCGATTGCTTTAAAAATAAATTCTATTGAAGATTCGAAGTCTTTTAAATTTTTAGGGTTTTTTAAGCTGTTCTTTGATTTTGGGTTTAAATAACTTTCTATTTGATTTGGGTTTTGAATTCTTGAGCAAATTAACTCTAATATCAATAAATCTGCATCTATTTTATTATTTAAATCTTCTTTTTTAAAATTTTCTGCTCTTTTTTTTAAAATTTTCCCTAGTACTGTTTTTATTTGCATCTCTTGATAACTAGCAAGCTTGACATTTATTTATCAAGTGAAATAATTCTTTATGTTTTTAACTCAAGCTTTTTATTCAGTTGTTCCATTTTTAATTTTACTCTTGATTATTGTTTTTGTTCATGAATTAGGGCATTATTTTTTTGCAAGAATAAACGGCGTTCATGTTGAAGATTTTGCTATAGGTTACGGTTCACAAAAAATGCTATCTTTTACAGACAAACGAGGAACTTGTTGGTCTTTGAGACCTATTCCTTTTGGAGGTTTTGCAAAAATGAAAGGAGATGCAAGTGCCTCAAGTGCGTCTCAAGTTTTTGATGAAAATCTGAAGAAAGATCAAGCTAGTATTTTATCGAAAAGTCCTTTTCAGAAATTTCTTATAGCCATTGGAGGGCCTCTTTTCAATTTTATATTTTCATTTTTATTATTATTTGGAATTTATTTTTCTTACGGTAAATTAGTTATCAGCCCAATAGTTGGAAATGTTCAACAAAATTCAATTGCTCAAAAAATTGGGATAAAAATTGAAGACAAAATACTAGAAATCAATCAAAATAAAATTAATAATTTTGAAGATATACAGAAAAACATTATACTGACGAATATTTTGAATTTTGATATTAAATTAATTGATAAAAAAGGCAATATATTTACAAAAATAATTAAATTTCCAAATTCAAAAGAAAAAAAACTTGGAATTTCACCCAAAGAAAGATTCCTAGAACGATTAAAAATAAAAGATTGCTTTAATAGTTCTTACGAATTTTTACTTGATAATATAAAAACTACAATTTTAAGTTTTAAAATGTTAATATTAGGTCAAATCTCAAAAGATAATATAGGGGGGCCTTTAAGTATAGCGAAACACTCAAAACAAGCAAGTCAAAGCGGTTTATATAGTTTTTTAATGTTGATGGTTGTAATTTCGATCAATCTAGGTGTCTTAAATTTACTGCCAATTCCTATAGTAGACGGCGGGCAAGCCTTAATACATATAGTTGAAATATTAATAAGAAAAGATTTAACTTATTCTAATTTCAAAAAATATTTTATGTATTTAGGTTATTTTATAGTTGGTTGTTTAATGTTTTTAGCTATGTTTAATGATTTAAGAAAAGCATTTTTTTAATTTTCTCATCAAGAAATATTTTTCAGAATAATATTATAATATTTTAAATTTTTTTCATTTTTTGTATATTCTAATTTTTCTATCTTAAATTTTGTTTTTTTGAAAATAAATTTTAAATTTTCTAAAGAATAATGCCAAAAATGGTCATCTGTATAAGAAAAATCAGAATTGTATTTAGTGTTTAGAAGTTGTTCGAAATTTTTATAATAAATATTTATTTTGCCCCAGCTTTCTTGTTCTGGTGTCGAAAAATAAAGTCTTCCATTTTGTTTCAGTAATTCTTTTATTTTTAATAAATTATCAATCGGAGAAAAATTAAAATGTTCAAAAGTCTCGGTGCAAATTATTATATCAAATTTTTTATTAATAAATTTGAAAGGAATCTCTTTTTCAAAATTAAATTTATAAAAATTTACAGAAGAGTCTTTCAAGTCTAGATGTCTTAATTCCTCCTGAATATCAAGCCCGTTTAAATCTAGATTTTTATAATTTTGCATTAGATAAACTAAAATTGTACCGTAACCGTAACCAATATCCAAAATATCAAGGTTTTTTCTTAAATTTCTATTCAAATCTTCGATTAACCACTTAAAGCATAAACCCCATATTGATTTTTCATGTTCTCTGTATTCTTCATAAAATTTATGAGTATTCTTAATGTTAAATTCTAGCATTTATTTTGAATGAATTTCATTTTTCTTTTTAAAGTTCAAATATAAAATATAAAACCCCATAAACATTGTAATTATTGAATAGAAATGACCTAAAGTAAAATACTTTAATATAATCCCTGTATTTGGGTCTGGCTCTTTTATAAATTCTATTAAGAATCTAAAAAAACTATATAAAATAAGAAATAAAGCTGTCACTAAACCTCTTTTTCTTGCAATTTTAATTCTTTTTTTAAAAATGTAAAGAATGATAAAAAGTAAAACCCCCTCTGTTAGAGCTTCAAAAATTTGAGTCGGGTACCTCTTTATTTTTAAAGGATCAGTTCTAAATATAACTCCAAAGCCTGTTTTAGTAGGCCTACCAAATAATTCTGCATTTATAAAATTAGATATTCTACCGAAAAATATACCAATTGGCGCCACAACAAGGCCTACATCCGTTATTTGAAAGAATGAGAAAGATGTGTTCTTTTTTACAAAAAGTAAAATTCCAATAGCAATTCCTCCAACTCCACCGTGAAAAGCTAACCCACCTTCCCAAATTTTAAAAATAGAAATTGGGTTATTGATATAGTATAGTGGGTCGTAAAGCAATATAAAACCTAATCTTGCACCTATTATAAGCCCAACTATTATATAATTCATAAGGCTTTCTATTTCTTGTTTCTTCATAATATTCTGTAAATTAGAAAGAAGAAAATAATGCACGATAATTAAACCAAAAACATAACTTAAACTGTACCACCTTAAAGAAAGAGGACCGATTAAATGTATTATTACTGGGTCAATTTGAGTTAAATATTCAAAAATAGAATTTATTATTTTCATAAGTTAAAAGTTATCAACATTTAAAGAGTCTGAATTTATATCAACGTTCAATAATAAAGCTAGGCAAATTATTGAAACAATCATCATTGTGCCCCCAGAAGATATCATAGGAAGCGGTATCCCTGCTGCTGGGAAAAGACCACAAGTCATTGCAATATTTATAAAAACATGTATAGAAATTAAATTTACAGAGCCGATTACTAAAACTTTTTCAAATATTAACTCTGCTTTTCTTAAAACTGAATAGCCGTATTTTATAAAGAAGAAAAATAAAAGAATAACAAATAGGACTCCCGCAAAACCTGTTTCTTCAGCTATAAGGCTAAAAATAAAATCAGAATGATGTTCTGGTATAAATTTTAACTGCCCTTGTGTTCCTTTTAAAAACCCTTTACCGAAGAGCCCCCCCGAACCTATTGCAATTTTGGACTGTATTACATTGTAACCGCTCCCGAGTGGGTCTATATTTGAATCTAAAAAATTAAGTATTCTCATTTTTTGAAATTCTTTCAAGAATTTAAACCACAAAACAGGTAAAGATAGAAGAAAAAGAAAAATCGGAATTAAAATAATCCTAAAATCTTTTATAAAGAAAAATACAATAGAAAAAGTTAAAAGAAAACATATTCCTCCTGTTGTTAAGTCTGGTTGTAATATAATTGGAATAGCCAAAAAAGAGGTAATTAAAATAGGTATAAAAACAAGACGGAGGAAGTTCATTTGGAATCTTTTTAGGTTATCATAATAATTTGCTAAAGTAAGAATAATTGTTAATTTTGCTATTTCAGAAGGTTGAATTGTTATAAAACCTAAATTTATCCATCTCGTAGCCCCTAAAATTTTTTTACCTAAAATTAAAACAAAAAATAATAAAAACAATGAAGCTAAAAAAGATAAATAAGATATAGATTTTAATGTTTTTAAATTTAAACTTACAACAGGAATAAAAATAAAAAAACCTATTAAAGCATGTATAATATGTTTTAGAGTCCAAACTCTAAAATTGCCATTTCCCGCTGAATATAGAGCTAAACAACCTATAGCTATTATCATTAATACATTGAATATAGGATAAAATGGAACTTTATTTAAATTCTGAAAGTTGAATCTTTTTTCTTTTGAAGATTCAATATATAAATTATCCATTTTTATATAAAAAATTAACAAATTTCGTAAGAATCAAGTAAAATTCTTGATTTTTTATTTTTTTGATATTATTTTGTATTTATTAATTAAATTTATGGCGGGGCATTCTCAATTTGCTAATATAAAACACAGAAAAGAAGCTCAAGATAAAAAAAGGGCGAAATTATTTACTCAATTAACAAAAAAAATAACAATAGCTTCAAAAAGTGGGGGCACAGATAAATCAATTAATATTAAATTAGCTATAGCTATTTCAAATGCAAGAGCTTATAACGTTCCAAAAGATAGAATAGAGAGAGCAATTTTTTCTGAAACTGAATTCAAAGAAAATGCTTTATTCCAAATGAGATACAACGCAAGATTCGAAAATGGAGCTTTATTTATTATAGAGGCGGAGACTGACAATAAAAATAGAACTATATCAGACATTAGAACAATCATAACAAAAAATGGCGGTAAAATAGTTGAAACTGGTGCAATTGAGCATTTTTTTGAACATCTAGGTTTTATATCTTATAAAAAAGATTTTATTGGTTTTGATGAATTTTTTTCAGAGGTATCAGAATTAAATCCTATAAACATAGATAAAAACAATGAAATATTTTTTATAGAGACCAATCCAGAAGATTTACACAGAATATCCGTTGATTTGTTGGAGAAAGCTAAATTTAAAGAGATAGAAGAATCAAAAATTATTTGGAAAGCTAGAGAATTTATCAAAATAGAAGAAATAGAACAAGAAAGATTTCAAAATATCATAGAGCAATTAGACGAGTTGCAAGATGTTGAGAATTTGTTTTCTAATATTATTTTTTAAATCTTCGGGAGTTATCTTTATGCGTACAAATAAGATAAATAAAAAATTTCAAGAAATTAATTTATATAGATATCGAAACTCAAGAGCGTTTTCTCTTAAAGAAAAATCATAAAAACATCAACTTAATTTATAAAATATTTACTTTACATTCATTTTTTATTTCAAAAAATAAAATAATTTCTTAATTAGTTTTAAGGTTAATTTAACTATACCTCTTTTAAACAA
>JAVKNF010000026.1:0-62003 GCA_031537795.1 Candidatus Deianiraeaceae bacterium
GAGATAATTTTTTTAAATCTAAATTTTCTATTTTTCATATATCCTAATTATATAAAGTTATGTTATGTAGGTTTAGTGAATAAATGCCAAGAAACTAGGCAAAAACAAAATGAACATAGCAAAAAAGTTGGAGTTCAAACTCAAGGGCTTATTCATAATACTCTTGTTCCTGAATCTAGAGAGTTAAAACTTAGCTTTATATTTCATGAATACAACGGACTTGAAAGCGAATTTGACGCAGAACTTTGGCAATTTGCAAAGAATATTTGTAATGAAAGAAGGTTGTTGCCGAGCTTGAGAAGTGGTGAGGAGAAGTATAGCGAACCTTGTGATGAGAAGCTCGATAGAATGCAAATATTAAAAACAAATAGTCAATATCATAATGAAAAAAGAGAGGTGGCCAAGGAGAGACACAAAGATACAAATAGAATTAAGGAAGTTGTAAGAAAAATGTTCATTTTTAGACAAGAGCCAGGCAAAAAGACAAGTACCATTGTGGCGGCCATAAACATTGAGTTTAATAATATTATCTATGCTATGGAAGCAAGAAATGCCGATAAAAGCATTGTGTTGAATAAATATGCAAAGAAATATTCATGCAAAGAAATAATTCAACCACAAAAAACTTAAAACCCCGCATAAATATTCACCATTGTCATGTTCTTCTGCTAGCTGAGTAAATGAATTTACTAGCTTAGCTGCTCCAAATAGAAAAAATGTGTATGATATTTAACACGAATTAATTGTTCGTGTCAAATGTGTAAATTAACTGAGTACATTGTGAGCTTAGATAAAGATAGCATCTCTGGAGAGAAGGCTAGTCTTGCATCTGGACGCATAATGGGTTTATTTCAATTACTCGATAAAATCGAAAGACGCATTCAAAACGAACAAAAAACTCAAAAACAAAAAAGTAATGAAATTTTTTATGAAGAGTCAAATGAGTGATTATGTGAGCGACGTAAATATTGAGATTGTAAAACCTCAAAATGGGCTTGTGGGTTTTGCAAATATTATAATTGAAGGCAATATTTACCTCTCTGGAATAGCAATTTATAAGAAATTGAATGCAGAGGGTTATCGTTTGCTATACCCAAAAAAGAACGGTTTTAGCTTATTTCACCCAATAAACAAGCAAACAAGCATTGCTATTGAAGAGGCAATTTTCTCAAAACTAAAAAGTGTGATTAATAAAAGTTGTGAAGGTTATGATAGATACAGTTGTGATAATAATTCCAGTCTATAAGGTTGTAATTACAGATTTTTCAAGATTTGGTGGTGAAAAAGTAGTTGCACAGCTGTGCAATTTTCAAATCTATGGAAACTCTGAAAAGAAGACTACAAATAACCCCACAAGCAGTGATAAAAAACGAGGATATTTGCCAAGAATAACACTTAAAAGAACTCCATACCCTATGATTAAAGGCGACGATGAGAGCTTTTGCTCTGTGATTATTGAATGTTCACTGCCAAAAATCTTTTTTGAAAACAATATTGAGGAGCTTAAATATAGTGATGTTGACGCTGTGATGTTAAAACTTCAAGAAAAGCTTGCATATATGGGCGTTGCAGTGGATATTGAGACTTTAAAGCAAGCTCATTTATCAAGGATAGATTTTAGCAAGAACATAATCATAAACACGGAGCCACGGGATATTATCACGCTTATAAGCAAAATTGGATATGACTCAAGAATTGGCAAAATAAACAGAGATTATAAAACTGAAGGCAATTCAATAAGGTTTTTTACAAAAAAGTATCATGTTGTTATTTACGATAAAATTGCAGAAATTCAAACGGCACTTAATTACAGTGAAAGTAGAACCGTTGTAAAAGATAGCCATTGTCAAGCAGGGCTTATTTCAAAAGTTGCAAAAAGCGGACTTAAAATCCTTCGCTATGAAGTATCGTTAAAGAGGAAGAAGTTGAAAAATTTAGATGTTGAAATTAATACGATTAAAGACGCATTTACACTTGGCATTGCAAAGGTTATTTTACAAGGATTTACTGATAAAATACACGATAATTTAAGGACTTTACGCCTTGACAATACTGATACTTCTTTTATTATAAATCGTATTAGAACTGCGTTTCCAAAAGCCAGTTTTAATAAAGTTATGTCATTAGAATCAGTTATGAGAACAACAACAGAAAAAAGTTATGATTACCTAAAAAATCAGTTTCGGTTAAGCTCAAGCCAGCTTTCAAGAATAAAAAGTGCAATCAAGCGTATAAACGCCGTGCAGAGCTTTGAATACACAAACGCAGATGATATCTGCCACGAGATTACAAGAATTCTTAATGCCATAGAGGCTTTTAAACCGATAAGACTTAAGGATGATTTTAAAATGTGTTAATTATTTGTTATTTATATGAAAAAAGCAATTATATGGGCGAGGGTGTCCACTCAAGAACAGGCAAGGGAAAGCTATTCGGTTGATGGTCAAGTTGTTCGTTTGACTGAGTATTGCAAAAGAAATGGCTTTAATATCATTGAAACTTTCAGAGTGGCCGAAAGCTCAAGCAAGGATGAGAAAAAGGAATTTAATCGCATGATAAATCTTGCCAAAGCACGTAGGAATAAAGTTGCAATCGTGGTTGATAAGGTTGATAGATTGAATCGAAGCGTAAAAGACCTGCCAAAGCTTGAAGAGTTAATGGCTTCAGGTAAGGCCGAGCTTCATTTTCTTGATATTGGAAGATTAGACTCAGAAGCAAACACAGTGCAAAAACTGATGCTTAGGATAATGACGGCAATCGGAAATACCTATAGCGATAACCTTTCCGATCATGGCAAAAGAACCTATCAACACAAAATAGAAAACGGAGAATGCCCAGGGCCTGCTCCTGTTGGATATCTAAACACAAGAGATAATGCTGGAAGGGCAACTGTAATCATTGACGAAGAACGATCATTTTTAGTCAAAAAGATGTTTGAAATGTATTCATTTGGAACATATTCGCTGGGAGACTTGGAACAGTTTGCGGCTAAAAACAACCTTACGAATACCTTCTTTAAGCACCGAAATACCAAACCAATCACAAATAGCGTCATTGCAAACATGCTAAAAAACCATTTTTACTATGGCTTCATTCTCAACAAAAAGAATAACAAACTCTATCCTCACAAATACGAACAGCTAATCTCAAAAGAACTCTTTGAGGCTTGTCAAAAGATTACAGCTGAGCGTTCTGCAAAAAACAATAGAGTTCAATCTGTAAGTACAATGAAGGCTGGTAAGGAGTGCATTTTTAAGGGCATTGTAAGATGCGGAACAACGGGCAGAATTGTTACGTGCGACAGAAAAGAAAGAGGCACGTATTTAATTGTATGGGATCCGGAAGATACAACAAAGAAGGTATACATCAATGAAAATATTTTACTTGGCGAAGTTAATAAAATATTCCAATCAATGACGATTCCTGTTTCAATGATTGAGGACATTGTGCAAAATATCAATCGGCAGACTGAAGACGAAATGAACTTCGCAAAAGCTCAACTTGAGTCTTTAAATAGACAACTTGGTCAACTTTTGCTCAGAGGTGAAAGGCTTCTTGATATGAAACTTGATGGCCAGGTAAACTCAGAAATTTTTGATAAAAAGAGAAAAGAAATTGATGAAGAAATTAACAAGACCCGAGCAGGTATCGAACGCCACCAAACGATAGACAATGGTTTCAAAAGGTACGTAATATCAGCGTTTTCACTTGCTTCTCGTGTGTATGAATTGTTTCAAAATGCAAATTTGTTCGAAAAGCGTGAGTTAATCAATTGTGTGTTTTCGAACATTATTTTAAATGGCAAAAACCCTGATATTTGCTTGAGAAAACCGTTTGATTTGATGGTAGAAAATGCTGGTTGTGATGACTGGCTCCGCGGGTAGGATTCGAACCTACGACCAATTGGTTAACAGCCAACTGCTCTACCACTGAGCTACCACGGAATTAACAAGAATTTACTTTTAAAAAATATTATTGTCAAATTTTACTAAAAATCAGAAAAATAAATTAAATGTTTTTTAAAGAAAATATTTAATTCTATTCTTGTTTATTAAAATGTTTATCTTTAATTTATGGAAAGAACAGAAATTAGAAATACAATAAATTTCACAGGTAAAAAGGTAGGCGTAAGATATCTTGAAAAATTATTTTGATCTTTATAAAGTAGAAAATAAAAGAATACTTGAATTTAATAATTGCAGAATAACAGATGAGACTCTAAAATTATTGTTCGACCTGTTAATTAAGAATGGGGCAATTAATATAAGAAGATTAAATATTGCAAATAATCAGATAAAAACACTTCCGGACTCACTTAAGGCATTTGAATACGTTTATACTGCAGATAATCCACTTATAACAAAAAATATAGACATTCTTGAAAGATTTCACAAAATAAAAGAAGAAGAAATAAATAAATTAGATAATAAAAATGTAGATAATAAAATAATAGAAGAATCAAAAACAGAGCTATAAAAAATGAAAGATCAGATATTTCTATTGAAAGAAAAACCATGATATTAGATTTTTATAACGAGGCAATAAAAATGATATTAGATTTTTATAACGAGGCAATAAAAATGATATCAGATTTCTATAATAAGGAATTTACAAGAGTTGAAGATCGATCTAAAATTATAAATCTAAATCGAAAAAGACTAGAAGAGCGCTTAGAAAATGCAGAATTATCAGAAGATTTCGAAAAAGAATTCGACAAACTAAAACTAGAATACACTCCTAAAAAAGAATTTACAAGCCAAAAATTTGAAAATAAATATAAAGAAATATCAATCGAAGGACATGAAGATACAATAAGAAATCGACAAATACAACCTTTATCTTTATATCAAAAAATTTCTCGTTTTTGTAATTTCTGCGGTTAATTTTATAGATTTTATGATTTTTCAGTTAAAAATCTAAATTATTGACATTTAATTTGTTTATTTTCCAAATTAGATTATGTTAAAAATAAATAAATTTGGAGGCTCTATATTGAAAAATTCAAATGATATTAAATTAATAAGTAAAGTAATTTTAGAAAATCGACCTTCAATTAATGTTTTTTCAGCATTTTATAAAGTCACAGATGCTCTAATTTCTATTACGGATTTAGCTAGAAATAAAAATATTAAATACAAAAAAAATATTATAACTCTAGAGAATTTTCATAAAATAATATGTCAAGATTTAGAAATAGATGATACTTTCATTAAACAATATTTTATTGAAATTGAAAGAATTTTAGATTCAGTTTTTCAAATTAATGATCTATCTGATAAAACTCTAGATTCGATTTTGGTATTTGGAGAATTACTTTCCTCTAAAATGATTTATGAGTATATATCAACACAAGAAAGTTCAATTTTATTTATTGATTCTAGGCAAGTGTTTAAAACAGATTCTTCTTTTGGGAAGGCAAATATAGATCTAAAATTAACTATTAATAATTTGAAAAATATAGAATACAAGAGAATCAATATCTTTGCCGGTTTCATAGCTTCAGATCTAGAAAATAATTCAACAACATTAGGAAGAAATGGTTCAGATTATACGGCAAGTTTGATAGCCTCAATTATAGATTCTAAAGAATTGATTACTTGGAAAGATGTAGACGGAGTTTTCACGGCGGACCCTAAAATTGTCTCGAATGCTATACACATTAAAAAGATCTCTTATTCGGAAATGGAAGAATTGTCTTATTTCGGAAATAAAGTGATAGCGTTAAAAGCTCTAAAACCAGCAATATCGAGGAATATACCTGTACATATTAGAAATATTTATAATATTAAAAATTCAGGCACAACAATTAACAATGAAACGGAAGAAAAATTTGATATAAAAGGAATAACAAAGATTGATACTATAATCTTTGAGATCATTTCTTATAATATGACAAAAGCTCATTTATACAAGAAACTTATGGATATTTTCTCTATTATTGAATTAGATTTTCTTTTTATTTCTCATTCATCTTGTCAATCTTCAATCTCTTTTGGCATTAAAGATAAAAATTTTAAGATTATAAAAAACCATATCGAAATTGAATTTGCAAACGAGCTCAATCAAGAGCTTCTCAAGATTAATATAAAAGAAAATCAATCTATGATATCAATAATTGGAAAAGGGATACTAAACAAACCTGGTATTTCAAGTAAAATTTTCAATAATTTAGAAAAAGAAAACATAAACATAAATACAGTTTCGACAGGTTTAAATGACATTAATATTTCTTTTGTTGTTAATGCAATAGATTCAAATTTAGCTATAAGAATTCTTCACAGTTCTATCTTTAACCAGAATCAGAAGTAAAAATTCACTTTATTTTAGATAATTTCCTGATTAAGTTTTTCCTGTCAACTCTTGTATAAATTTGAGTTGTTGATATACTTGAATGCCCTAACAATTTTTGAATTTCTTTAATATTTGCTCCATTTTCTAATAATGCCGTAGCAAAAGAATGTCTAATTTTATGAAGAGTTAAAAAATCTGGTAAATTCATTTTATTTCTAGTTTTTTGAAGTAAATCTTGACAGAATCTTACAGAAATTGACTTCGATTCTTTTATTAGAAAGATAAAATCATTTTTTTTCATCTCAAAAGGGTAAATCTCCTTTAATTTTAGAATCTGATTCTGAATATTTTTCAAAATTGGAATTATTCTTTCTTTGTCTCCTTTTCCTTTTATATAAATAAAATCTTGTAATATTATATCTTGTAATCTTATAGAAAGAATTTCAGAAATTCTCAAACCTGTAGAATAAAGCATTTCAATTAATAAACTATCTCTAAAATTCTGCCAATATTTTTTATTTGGTCTATTTTGAAGAAAGGTAAGTATATTTTTTATCTCATCTGTTTCTATTATTTTTGGGAGATTTCTTTCTGTTTTCAATGATTTAATTCTAGACAAAACATCACTCTGAATATTATATTTATAGGCAATAAAAGTTAAAAATTTTTTTAAACTATATAAATTTCTATTTACAGATCTATTATTTAATTTATTTTTCATTTCAATTAGCCAATTCTTATAAAATTCGAAATTTATCTCCTTTTCTAAATTCAAATCTTCTTTTTGAGCAGAACTTAAAAAATTAGAAATATCCAAGGAATAGTTTTTAATTGTTAATTTTGATAATTTCAATGACTGAAGATATTCCTGAAACTCATTTAAAATGTCTAATATTTTAATAATCATTTATTTCTTATAGCTGTAATTGTATAATATATAATATAAATCAATGAGGCGAATATTGAAATTCTTATTAATATTAAAATAATTGACATAAAGTTGATTATATTTTCATTAAACAACAGCCCCAAGACATTCCAGCTCCTATTGCTTCTAAAAGAATTAGATCTCCTGTTTTAATTCTTTTATCTTTTATTCCTTGATGCAAAGCAAGTGGAACGGAAGCTGCCGATGTATTACCTTGAGTCTCTAAAGTTAAAATAAATTTATTTGTAGAAATATTTAATTTTTCGGCAACTGCATCGATTATTCTATAATTTGCTTGATGAGGAACTATTGCTCTTATTTGATCTAAAGATAAATTATTTTTTTTTAAAATCACTAAAATAGCCTCTGTAAGTCTTGTAATTGCTGTTTTAAAAACAATTTGCCCTTCCATATTTATTCCATCTTTATTAGCAGTAAGAATTTCTGTCTGTTTGCAATCTGCGTATAATTTATAGTCTAAAATTGATTTATCTTCTTGATTTATAGCTTCAGATAAAACAGCTGCCGCTCCGTCTCCGAAAAGCACACAAGTATTTCTATCTTTCCAATTTACTATTGAGGACATCTTTTCAGCTCCTATTAATAAAATTCTTTTGAAATTTCCACTTTTTATAAAGCTATCAACTATAGTCAAACCGTAAATAAAACCAGAGCAAGCAACCTGAATATCGAAACAAGGAATATTATTATTTAATTCTAAATTTTTACAAACATAATGGGCTACACCAGGAAAAATATTTTCAGCACTCGAAGTTGCAACTATAATCATATCTATTGAATTTTTATCTATATTATAATTCTTCAGCAAATCTAACGTTGCTTTTGTTGCAAGGTCAGATGTATTCTCATTTTCAGAAGCAATTCTTCTTTCTTTTATACCTGTTCTTTTAAATATCCATTCATCAGATGTGTCAACTATTTTAGATATATCTTCGTTAGTTAAAATCTTTTCAGGTAAATAAGAGCCAATTCCTATAAATTTTGAAAATATACTCATACTTTAAATTTCATTAATAATAATTTCTAAAACAGGTTTTTTGTCAAAATGCTCTTTTGTATAATTTGTTAAAAATACTCTAATATCGTTTCTTATACTTTCTGTTGTGAATTTCTTCTTAAAAATAAAACCACTTCCTAGTTTTGATAAGAATTTTTCTATATTTTTTATGTGAGTTCTTTCTTGCTGTAAATCTATTAAGCCAAAAATAGAGCAATGAGGCTTTCCTAAAATAATCTTTTCCTTTTTATTTAAATTTAAAGAAACAAATATAATTCCATCTTTGGAAATTCTAATTCTCTCTTGTATTATATTGCTATCTTCTAGGATCTTTCTCTTACCGTCTAATAATGCTATTTGGCTTTTTATTTCACCTATTTTTTCTATACCTTTATCGTCAATTTTTACAACAATACCGTTGTAACTTCTCATTACTTTTTTAATGCCAAATTCTTCCCCTAATTTCTTATGCTCGGCTATCATTATTTTATCTCCATGCATTGGAATTAAACATTTAGGCTGTAGCATTTCATATAATTTAAGTAAATCTTTTCTATATGGGTGACCAGACACATGAACAAAATGGTCTTTTTCTATTATTACATCTACATTTTTTTCAATTAATTGATTAATCACTGTATAAGTCTCAATTTCATTCCCAGGTATTATTTTTGAAGAAAAAATCACTGTATCTCCACCTGAAATTCTTAAATTTTTATGTTTATCAAATGCCATTTTACTTAAAGATGCGTTTTCTTCACCTTGACAACCAGTTGAAAGAACTAGCATTTCATTTTTTTTAATACCTATTGTATCTTTTGCCGAAATAAAATCCAAATCTAATAAGTAATCAGAAGCTTTCGCGATTCTGATAATTCTCTCTAAAGAGGTTCCTGCTATCACAAGTTGTCTTTTATTTGCTTTTGCAATCTTTCCTATAGTTTGAATTCTTGCTATGTTTGAAGAAAACATAGCTAAAACTACCATATGTTTTGCTTTTTTTACTAATTCATTTATAGGGCTTTCTATTAAACCTTCAAATTGTTTTTCTTTGTCGGACAATATATTAGTCGAATCACAGATCAATAAATCGGGTTTCTCTTTGCCTATTTCTTTAATTCTTTCGAAGTCTGTTAAATGCCCCAGCACTGGCATATCGTCAAATTTCCAATCTCCTGTATGATATACTGTTCCTTTTGAAGTTTTAATGTATAAAGAGGTGCAGTCAACCGTTGAATGAGTAACTCTGACCATTTCTACATTAAAAGGCCCTACTTTGAACTTTCTATTCTTTTCTAAATCAATTTCTCTGATATCTAATGTATCTTTCGATTTTAGAGATTTCATATCTTCAAGAAGGAAATTTTTAGAGAATTTAGTGCAATAAATAGAGCAATCTAATTCCTTGTACAACTCGCAAACTGCTCCTATGTGGTCCTCGTGAGAATGAGTAATTATTAAAGCGGAAATTTTTATATTATAATTTTTCAAGATTGAAATATTTGGAACAAAAATATCAATTCCTGGAAATTTTCTTTTATTTGCAAAACCTATTCCACAATCTACAGCAACCCAAGAACCCTCAAAATGATATAGATATATATTAGCTCCTATTGAATTACAGCCGTGAAAAGGTATGAAAAGAAATTGATCTTTCAGAGGTTTAAAATCCATAATACAAAATTAAAGATTAATTAATAATATTTGTCAATAAATTAAATTTCTTCCATTTCTTTAAGCATTACAATGAAAGATAATTTTCATATATTTAATTAAAAGAAACTATTAAAACAATTACCAAAAAAAATTTATAAAGATTGCAAATTATGTTAAATTATTATTTATTTATTTTTTGACATAAAATGTTTTATTTTTTATTCCTGTTTTTACTTGGCAAAATATCACCCGGGCCAAATTTTTTACTATCTTCGAGTATATCAATTGTATATGGATTTAAAAAAGCAATTTACGTTGTATTCGGAATATTATCAGGGTCAATCTTGTGGAGTATTTTAGTCTATAATCTTATAATTTACGGTGAAAAATTTGAGATTATAAATGTAAAACTTATCTCTGTTATTGGCTCCATTTACCTAATTTTAATTGGTATATTTAGTTTAATCTTTCAGAAAAATAATAATAAGGCTAAAGAGGAATCTATAAAAAATAAATCTGGTATTGCTTTGTTCTTTATTTCTTTAGTGAATTGCCTTTTAAACCCTGAAATATTTCTATTTTATATATCAATTTACAAAGGTTATTATCAAACTTGCGGAAATAAAGATATGTTTCTATTATTTGTTGTTATAGCAATGCTTATAACGCTATGTTATTTTTTATTAATAACATATTATATATCAAAACTAAAGCCCTATATCGAGAAATACAATAAAGTCATATTCACGATTTCTAAAATAATTTTAATATTTATTGGCGTTAACCTACTCTTAAAATTATAATTAAAAAATTAAAAATCTTTATAATTTTATAGAGATTTCCTAATCAGATTCATTAAAAGCCTAATTCCGAAACCAGAAGCACCAGAACCGTATAATTTATTCTCCCCGTCATAATTAGAAACATTTGCAATGTCAATATGAGCCCATTCTTTATGGTCATCTATAAAGTTTTCTAAAAATGCAGCAGCGGTGCAACTTCCTCCGCCTTTAATTGTTGAAGTGTTTCTTATGTCTGCTATTTTTGATTTTACTGCATCTTTATGATGTTGATCTAGAGGCATATGCCAGCAAAAATTTAAAGTTTCCTCTCCTGCTTTTAATATTTTTTCAGTTAATTTTTTGTTATTACTAAATAAACCAGCTCTTTCCAAGCCTAAAGAAACAGCAATTGCACCTGTTAAGGTTGCTAGATCTATAATCATTTTTGGATTATAAGTTTTTTTAGCATAATACAAGACGTCCCCTAGCACTAACCTACCCTCTGCATCAGTATTTAAAATTTCAACTGTTAAGCCAGACATAGATTTCACAATATCACCCGGTCTTTGGGCGTTCGAACCTGTCATATTTTCAACTAAACCACAAAAGCAAACAATATTAGATTTTATTTTATTTTCAGATGCATTAAATATCGTGGATAAAACAGTCGCAGCACCTGCCATATCTCCTTTCATATCCTCCATTCCTGCGGCTGGTTTAATTGACAGCCCACCAGAATCAAAAGTTACACCCTTTCCTACTAATGCAAAATCCCAATCTTTGGAATCTGAGTCACCTTTATATTCAACAATCATCAAAACCGGTTCTCTTGCTGAACCTTGATTAACTCCAAGCATCATATTTGCTCCTAATTTTTTAAGCTCTTTTTCTTTGAAAATCTTAATCTTAATATTTCTATTTTTCTTCAAAAGCTCTTGCCCTATCTTTGCAAAAGATTCTGCATAAATCTCGTTTGCAGGTTCATTTACAAGATCTCTCGTTAAGTAAATTGCTTTCGTTTCATTTATTAATTCTTTTAATAGAATATCATCTAAATCTGCACAAGAAAGATTGATATTCTTTAGTTTTAATAATTTTTCGACAGATTTTTTTTCAGTTTTATATTTATCGAATGAATAATATTTATCAAATAAACCTCTCATTAATTCAAAAGTAGAAAAGTAGGATTGATTTTCAATTAAAATATTTTGAGGATTATACTTCTTTAATAAACAAGAGATCTTCCCTCCGTTAACTCTAATAGATTGTAAATCTTTATCTTTAGAAAAAAGATAAAAATGATTATTTGTGAGATTTTTTTCATCAACAATTTCAAAAATAGATTCTTGTTCTTCTTTTAAATGTAGCCTAGTTTCTAGATATTTTTTTGCTAATAAGTTTTCTTTGTTTTTCAAAGATTTCTCGTCCAATATTGTTATTATAAAAGTATCTTTTTCTGTTTTTTTGTCAACTAATTTTAATTGTGAAATTTTATCAAACATATTTAATTGTATGTAGAAAAAGACATGAAATTTAATAATTGTCAAGTTTTATTGAGAGAATTGAATATTAAAATATTGATGTTTATTTTATGATTATGAATAATATTGCGTTAGTTATATTAGCAGGTGGCTTTGGTACAAGGCTTTGGCCAGTTTCAAGAAAATTTTTACCTAAACAATTTGTAAGGTTCTTTAAAAATGAAGATACTCTTTTTCAAAATTCTGTTAAAAGAGTTAGATTTTTAGATACAAAAAACAAAATATTTATTTCTTGCAATATAATTCATATAGAAATTATAAAAGAGCAATTAAAAAAAATCAATGAAGATAATTATTTATTAATAATTGAAGAAAGCTCGAGAAATACATTCCCATCAATTTTAAGCGTATTATCAATTCTGCAAAAGACAAATAAAATTGTATCTTTTTTTCCAAGTGATCATATTGTAGGAACAGAAAAATTCGTAGAAGATTTAAAAAAAGCTTTAGATTTCTCTAAAAATAATAACAAATTAACTTTAATTGGTATAAAACCAACAGAAATAAAAACAGATTACGGTTATATAGAGCAAGATTCTCAAATTTTAGAAGAAGTATTTACAGTAAAAAAATTCAAAGAAAAACCAAATTTAGAAACTGCAAAAAAATATCTAGAAAGTGAGAATTATTATTGGAATTCTGGTATTTTTATAATACCAATTAAAAATACATTAGAGGAGATAAAAAATTTAGAATTTAATTCTTATAATGCTGGAAAAGAATTAAATAAAGAATTCAATGAGATGAATCAAAATAGTAACCTAAAATTCTTTATAATAAAAAATGAGATATTTTCTAAAATGAAGCAAAATTCAATAGATTATATCTTGATTGAAAAATTAAAAGAAATATATTTCTATAAGGCTTCTTTTTATTGGAATGATTTAGGAAGCTGGAAATCTTTTTTTGAAACTTACAAAGAAAAATTAAAAGAAACAAATAATAATAAAAATACTATAATAAATACTACAGATACTTGTATTCTGAATAATTCTCATTTGAATATTTCAGCAATTGGGATGAAAAATACAATTATTGTAGCCGAAAACGACTCTATTCTTATTTTAAATAAAGAAAATTCTCAAGATGTAAAAGATCTAAATACAATTATTGAAGAAAAAGACAAAGATTTAGCACTTTATTCCACAATGGAGAACAGACCGTGGGGTTTTTTTAACATAATTTTTAGAAACTCAACAACAAAAATCAAAGAATTAACTATATTTCCTCAAAGAAAAATCTCCCTCCAGTCTCATAAAGAAAGATCAGAACATTGGATCATTACAGAAGGAATAGCGACAATAGAACTAGAAGGAAAAATATCAAAGCTTTCAAACAATCAGTCAATTTTTATAGAGAAAAATAAAAAACATAGAATAGAAAACAAAGAGCAGACAGTTTTAAAAATCATAGAAATTCAAATCGGAGAATCTGTTAGAGAAGACGATATTATAAGATATGAGGATGAATACGGAAGAGTTAATCTACTGTAAAAATTAGCCTGATTTGAAAAAATATTATTTTAAACTTATAAAAAACAAATATTTATTGATTTTTCAAAAATAAATTATAAGTTTTAATATATGAAATTTAAATTAAAGCAGCTTCAAAAATTTTTCTCTGAAAAATTAACATACAACGATATTATAAAAGTACTTACAGATATTGGTTTGGAGGTTGAAAATGAAATACAAAACATTGAATTCTCTAATATCATAGTTGCAAAAATTATAAAAGCCGAAAAACATGAGAATGCAGACAAACTAAAAGTTTGCAAAGTATTTGACGGAGAACGCAATTATCAAATAGTTTGCGGAGCAAATAACGCAAGAGAAGGAATTTTAGTGGCACTAGCTTTACCAAGTGCGATAATACCTAATGGGAATTTTGAAATAAAGAACTCAAAAATCAGAGGAATTGAAAGCCAAGGAATGCTTTGCTCTAAATCAGAATTAAATCTTACAGAAAAAGGTGATGGAATTTGGGAATTACCAGAAAACTCAAAGATAGGAAGCAATATAAAAGAAATTTCTGAACAGGAAAGTCTAATAGAGATTAAAGTAACTCCAAACAGAGGTTATGCTCTTAATTTATATGGAATTGCGAAAGATCTATCTGCAGCTCTAAATATAAATATAAAAAACGACATTCTGCCAAAATTTCAAGACAGAATATCAATTAAAAATAATCTGACTATTAATTCTAATATTGAAAGAATGAAATATCAATTAGTAGAAATTAGAAATATAGAAAATATAAAAACTCCAAATTGGCTTTTGGAAGAAATGAGTTCATTTAATATAAATTCCTTTAATGCAATAGTTGATATATTGAACTATGTTATGTTCACCTACGGGCAACCAATGCATGCATATGATACGGATAAAATTGAAGGGACTGTATTTTCAGTCCATAATAAAGATATTAACAACTTTAAAGCTCTAAACAATATATCTTATAGTAAAGATGTTTGTTTTGTTGTATCTGATGAGAAAAAAGAGATAGCGATAACAGGTCTAATTGGCTCTGAAAATACAAAGATAAATGAAAGTACAAAAAATATAATTATAGAATGTGGATATTTTGAACCGAGTTTAATATGTAAGCAGAATCAAATATTAAAAATTAATTCTGAAGCAGGAAAAAGATTTGAAAGAGGCGTTGACTCAGATTTAACTGAATATCTTTTGAACTTTACTATAAAATTAATAATTGATAATTGCAAAGGGGAAGCCTCAAATACAATAATATATAAAAGTGGAATTGAGCATATAAAACCAAAAAAGATAAACTATAATATAAATTCTTTTGAAAAAATATTCGGAAGTAATTTAGAAAAAGAAACACAGATTAATATTTTAAATAAATTAGGCTTCACTTCAAATGAATTAGAAAATGAAATACTTGAAATAGAAATCCCGCAATTCAGGTATTACATAGAAGATGAAGTTCAAATTGCAGAAGAAATAGGCAGAATAATCGGCTTCGAAAAGATTATCAAAATAAATAGGCCTAATAATATAGAGAGCAATAAAGAATTAGAGGAAAAATATAACATAATCTCAAAATTAAAGAAAATTACATCTTTATTAGGCTACAAGGAAATTATCTCAATTCCATTTGTTTCTGAAAATGAAAGCTTGATATTTAAAAGAAATGCAAGTCTTGAAAATATCAAAATTCTAAATCCAATAAATGAAAATGAGCCGTATTTACAGAATTCATTAATTCAGAATTTACTAAAATGTATAAAAAATAATATTGGGCTTTACAGAATTGATAATGTAAAATTTTTTGAATTAGGTTTTATTTATTCTAAAAATGAGGAACAACCCTCCTCTAGAGAAAATCTTTCTGGAGGTTTTCTCAATAAAGAATTAAACTTCGAAATTGCAATCAATAATATTAAAGAAGATATTTACAAGATAATCTATAACATTGCAAATATTGAGGCTGAAGAATTAAAGATAATTATAAATGAGAATAATTACAATATTATCTTTAATAATAAAAAAATCTGTTCTTTTGGACAAATTAATAAAAAGATAAAAAAAATATATAACCTAGAAAATGAAAGAATTTACTATTTTGAATTCCAAGATATAAATGAACTCTTAAAAATTAAGAAAATAAATAATAAAAATAGGTTGAAAGATGTAAAACAGACAGCAGAAAGAGAGTTCGCTTTTATTTTTGAAAAAGCATTTTCTGTATTTGAAATATCTAAATTACTAGAAGAATTCGAAGAAATAACAAATTTTGAAATAAAAGATATTTTCGAGATAAAAAAAGAAAATGAGAATATATTAAAATCAATTGCTTTTAAAATAAAAATATCTAACTCGGAAGTTTTAACAAATGAAGAAATTGAAAATAGATTTTCGAATATAATTATAGAAAGATTGAAACTTCTAGGGGGTGTATTAAGAGACGGAATCTCTGCAAGATAGAAATATTTCACTTCAAAATTTTATTTGATATAAGATAATTTCTCTTCAAGAGTCTCAAAAAGGTCTTTAGGAAAATCTGTCATCTTTATAGTGTGCAAAGGATAAGAATTCTTTGTTTTATCTTTTGATAATTTAAATAGAAAAGTCATGTTTCCATTTTCCATCTTATAACCAAAAGATAAAGTCTCTATATTTGGAAAATCTTTAACAAAATCTTGTATTTCATGATAATGAGTTGATAATATTATTTTTGACTTCACATTTAAAGATAGATATTTTAAGATTTCTTGTAATATAATCAAGCCTTCTTTATATGAAGTACCTATACAGACTTCATCTAATAAACAAAGTGAATATTTTGTTCCAGAGGTGATCATCTCTTTAATATCAAGCATTTCCAAATAGAACGTTGATTTACCTTCTTTAATTGCATCTATAGCACCTATTCTTGTAAATATTTTATCAACAATAGATATTTTTGCAAATTCTGCTGGAACAAAACAACCAATTTGTGCTAAAATAATCAATAAACCGTTCTGTTTTAAGAATGTTGATTTACCTCCCATGTTTACGCCTGTAATTACCAAGCAGTTTTTTTCTTCATTAATATTGCAATCATTACTCACGGTATCTTTTATAGATCTTAATATTGAATGAAAGCTATTTTTTAACTCTATAACTGAAGCTTCTTTCTCTAAAATAATAGGCCTTGTATAATTATATTTTTCAGAGATATCGGCAAAACCTAATAATATATCTAACACAGAAATCATCTCAACTGCTTCAAGAATCTGTGCTATTTTCAAATTAATTTTCTCTTTATATTCTAATATATATTTCATTTCCAATTCTTTCAAATGTTCAATTTGCTTTACAATCTCGTTATTTATTTTCAAAATAAAATCAGTTGAAAATATTGAATACTTTTCATTATAAGATAAATGAATAAAATCATCTGGTAAGTTTTCTATATTTTTACTCAAAACCTCTATATGAAAAGTATATTTTGCGTTATATTCTAATTTGATTTTTAAATCCTTTTTACTGATTTCTTGAAAATAATTCTGCAATTCTTCTATTTTTCTTTCAATTTTTCCGCATATATTATCAAAAATTGGTTTATTTTTTCTATTGATTAAATATTTAAAGTTTATTATCTCTATTTCTTGATCTTTATTGCTGTAAAAAATATCACAAAAATCGAGCATTGTTTCAAAAATTATTTCAAGTTTCTGCGTTACTTTACTTAATATATTAGGTTTATTTTTTATCTCTTTGATGAAATAAAAAATAGAGCAAATTTTATTAAAATTATAAGATATATTAAAACTCTCTTCTCTTGCATTAATATCAGATAGAAATCTTATTAAAGATCTATCTATGTCTCCAAGTTCTTTTAAATGTTTTTTAATTATTTTTCTTTTCTCTGTTTCATTTATCAAGAATTCAACTAAATCCAACCTATTATTTAAAATATAAAGAGAGGTAGAAGGTCTTGAAATAAAAGATTTTAGAGTTCTTTTCCCTCCTTGAGTTGAAAGATGTTGCGAAAGGAAATTAAATAAAGTACCAGTCTTTTCTCCTGTATAGTTTTTAAGAATCTCTAACCCGTAAAAAGAAGATAAACTAATCTCACAATAATCTTCTGTGTTAATTCTGTTAATAGATTTTATAATAAAGTTGCCTTTCTTATGTATATTTTTTATATATTCGAAAATACAATATAGATTTAGAATTTCTATACTCCTAGAATTTGAAAGATTAATTAAAATATTATCTGAAGCTGAAGTCAAAGATTGAAGCATTTCAAATTGTGTTTTTTGTTGAAAATTAACGCATTCTGTTATTTTTCTAAAATCAGGCTCTATTGCACTTATTATTAGGTTATTATCTGTTATAATTTCAGTAGGGTCTATTGATAATAACAAAGAATTTAATTTTGCTTCTTTTATCGGCAGGAAATATATCTCACAATTGCCAATTGTTAAATCAATTAGAGATACACAATAATTATTATCATCTTTGTTTATCATAACAATATTCTGATAGATCCTATTCGCCAAAAAACACTCCTCTATATTTGTTCCTGGGGTTAGAATTCTGACAACTTCTCTAGCTATTATTTTGTTTTCTTTGATTCTCTCATCGGCTATTGCAATTTTAAAATTTAATTCTAATAATTTAGCAATATAAAAATCTTTAGATTTAATTGGAATTCCGCACATTGGGGTCTTCTGAACCTCTCCAGCGTATCTATCTGTCAAGGTTAGCCCTAGAAGTTGAGATATTTTTATTGCATTCTCTCCAAATATCTCGTAAAAAGCACCTATCTTAAATAATAAAACAAAATTAAGGTTTGAACTCTGAAGAGAGTGATACTCATTCAATATAGACATTATGAGATCTCAAAGATTAACAGATAATCAATAGTCAAATTTTGCTAAAATCTCCACTCTTCTGTTTTTAGCGTGAGCTTTCTCTCTTTCTCTTTTATCTTTAATCTTTTGTGCATTTCTTACAACAGGTTTTCTTTTTCCGTAAGAAACTAATTTAGAGCTGTAATCAGTATTGTTTTTTATGTATTTCCCGACAGAATCTGCTCTTTTTAAGCCTAATTTATCATTATATTCATCAGAACCTCTTTCATCACAATAACCTTCAATTATAAGCTCTACAGGTTTTAATTCTGTTAAATCTTTCTTCATTTGAGTTAATAAAGCTTTGTGTTTTTTTTCTAATAATTTAGCAGAGTCAAAATCAAAAGTTAAGCCTTGTATTCTTGCCTCTGTTATAACCTCTTTTTTTTCAGAGACAGATTCTTTTGATTGCTCTTTTTCTTGTACATTATTTTGTATTTGTTCAGAGACAGGTTCTTTTGGTTGCTCTAAAGCTAACATCGAATCAAAACTATCTCCTGTTTGAGATGAGTTCTTATCGGAAACATCTTTTTTTGTAGAACAAAAAGAAAAGAATACTACAAATAAACTAACTAAAGATAAATAAAATAACTTTTTCATAAAATAAGTAAGAGCAAGCTCTAAAATAAAAATACAGAAAATAAAGATAAATGTCAAGGAAAAAATAAATTTATAGTTGTAATCTTTTAAGATAAATAAAATAACTTTTTCATAAAATAAGTAAGAGCAAGCTCTAAAATAAAAATACAGAAAATAAAGATAAATGTCAAGGAAAAAATAAATTTATAGTTGTAATCTTTTATATTAAAGGGTTTAATTGGCTATTAATATTCAATATATTAGATTTTTCTATTATTATTTGCAACCAAGGAGTGTATTTTGTTTCATTTTTTTTAATATCCTGCATTAATTCCTTTTTATCGATCCATTTAAAACCAGAAACCTCATCCTGATTAGGTGAAAGAACTAAATCACTTGAAATAAAACCAAAAAAAATAAAATCTAATTCGTTTTCAATTAAATTAGTTTGTTTGCATTCTGCATAATATCTTATAATTGAATGTTTTTTTATTGTTGTATTTATATTCATTTCAAATAATAGTCTTTTTTCTGCTTCATATTTAATTTCTTCTATCTCTAAAATTGGGTGACTACAACAAGTATTTGACCAAAGATTTGGAAAATGATATTTATTTTTCGATCTTCTTTGAAGTAATAATTCTTGTTTTTCGTTAAAGATGAAGATTGAAAATGCTCTATGTAAAAAACCCTCTTGATGTGTCTTGATTTTTTCTTCTTTTCTTAAGATATTGTTGCCCTCGTCAATTAGAAGAATTTCTGTCATACTGAAATAATTATTTAAATATAACAGAGAAATAATATTGCAAATTTTAATTGACAAGTAATTTTATATTCTTATTATTTTTACTAAATCTATTATGTTTAAAACGTTAACATTTTTAATTACTTTCATATTTACATTTTCTGCTTCAAAAGCTGAAATAACTTTCTCAATGATAAAACCTCACGCATTAAAGAATAAAAATAATATAAAAATAAATCAAATGATTGAATCTTCTGGTTTGAAGATATTAAAGAAAAAAAGAATTATAATGACAAAAATAAAATTCTACGCTTTATACAAAGAGCACAAAAATAAACCATTTTTTGAAGAATTAAAAAAAGAAAGCATAGGAAAAAGAATTATAGTTCAAATATTAGAAGGAAAGAATGCAGTTGAAAAATATAGAGCTTTAATGGGGCATTTAAACCCTGAACAATCAGACATAGGAACAATTAGAAATGAATTTGGAATAGACAAAACTAGAAATGCAGTACATGGTTCAGACTCGAAGCAATCTGCTATCAGAGAGATATCTATATTTTTTCCTGAATTCAAATTAGAGAAATATATAAATAAAAATTATGAAAAGATTTTATATTAATCTGTTATTATTCTTTATTCTTCTTTTTAAAGTTGAAGCTTCTATAATTTTTCAAGATAAAAAATATTTTCACATAAGAAATGTAGTCTACAATCTGTCTGAAGAAGAAGCGCTAAAGGAAAATTTAGAACCTACTGATTTTTACGACAACTTAAAAAGATTAGCTTTTTTAGATTTAATCTTATATCTTAATATAAAAGATGTAAAATATTCAATAAATTCTATAGATTCAAAAATAGAAAGCTTTTCAGTTTCAAATATAATCATAAATGAAACCGATAAAACAAAATCAATATCAATGAATGTTGTTTTTTACAGAGATCTTATAAATGAAGCAATTAATTCAAAAGATGAGAAAAAAATAAATGAAAACATAACAGGTTATAATACTATTTATTTTAGAGTTGGAACTTTGACAAGAGAATATAAAAAACTTATAGGATTTTTTGAAAAATTTAAACTGAATTTTTTAGCAATAGATCTAGATAATGAACTTGTGAATTTCAAAATAGATAAACTAAATAAAGCGGTTTTAATGCAAATCGCAAAAGAAAACGGTTTAGATTTTTCAATAGAACCGGACGGCTCATTCTTGATAAATTAATTTAATTATGTATAACTTTATTATATTAGCAGCTGGAAATGGAGCCAGAATGAATAGCAATATTCCTAAAGTTTTACATAAAATTAAAAATGAAACAATGTTAGAAATTTCAGTTAATTTGGCTAAAAAATTTAAAGACCAAAATAATAAAATCATTCTTGTTTTATCAAATAGAATTGTAAATGAATTCAAAGAATACATACCTGAAGATGTAGATTTTGTAATTCAAGAGGAGCAACTTGGAACTGGACACGCAGTAAAAATTGGACTACAAAAGATAAATAAAAATAACGCAAAAACTATTATAATGTATGCGGACAATCCTCTTTTAAAATTGGAAACAGTCCAAAATATGTTCAAAGAATTAGATATTTCAAATTTAATAGCACTAGGTTTTATATTAGAAATAGAAAACAAATATGGAAAGATGTTATTAGAGAAAACAGCTTTTTTTGGAATCGGAGAAATTCTAGATCTGTATGGAATAAAAGAAGTAAAAGAATATAAAAATAATGAAGTTCAACCAAAAATATGTAATTCTGGTTTTATAGCTTTAAGAACAGATGATTTAATTGAGAATATAGAAAAAATTACAAACAAAAACACAGCACAAGAATATTACTTAACAGAAATTATAGAAATACTGATTAAGCAAGATAAAAAAGCATCTTGTTTAATCTGCGAAAACGAAGAAGTCTACGGCGTGAACACGCCCGAAGAATTGAGAATTGCAGAGGAAATATACAATAAAAAAGAAATAAAAATTCCAACAAATAATACTAATAATTTTTTATTAGAAATTTACTCCGAAGAAATTCCTTCTCGTTTGCAAGAAGAGTTACTAAAATTCATTGAAGAAAGTTCTCAAATCTTGTTAAGTAGACATATAAAGATTGAAGAATTTATTTTCAAAACTTTCATAGGAGTTAATAGAGTGATTATTTCCATTCAAAATTTAAAAGACGAATATCAAATAACGAAAGAAGGAATTAAAGGACCTAAAATTGACTTAAAAGAAGAAATAATTGATAAATTCTGTCAAAAAAACAAGATCCAGAAATCTAATTTAACTCAAAAGGACGAATATTATTATACAAAAGATGAATTAAAAATAGCAAGAACAGAGGAAATATTAAAAGCTTTTGTATTTGATATATTAATTGAGATTTCGGAGAATTTCTTTAAAAAATCGAAAAAAGAAAATGGCATCTTGCTTGAGAATTCAATAATTAAATGGATTAGACCAATTAGAAACATTTTATGTCTATTTAATAATAGAATTTTAGAATTTGAAATAGGTAATTTAAAAACAAACAATAGAACTTACTTACATAAACAAATATTTTTCGGACAAGAAATTAAAATTTCAAATGCTAATATTGAAGAATATAAAGATATTCTAAAAAAAGGGCAAATTGTAATTCATAGAAATGAAAAAAGAGAGATGATATTCAAGCAAATTGAAGTATTGAATCAGCAAAATCTTATATACAATGAAATAATAATAAAAGAAATTATAGGCATCACCGATTACCCTTTTATTCAAGAAGGAAAAATAGAAGATAAATATAAAGTTCTACCTAAAGAATTAATAGTTTTGACATTAGAAAGTAATCAGAAATATATTATGTTAAAAGAAAATATTAATTCCGATAAAATTTCTACAAAATTCTTGATAGCTATTGACGGAGAAAGGGAGAAAGGTGAAATTCTTAATAATATTATTTCAGGCTATGAACAAGTTGCAAATAATAGGCTTTCTGATGCATTTTTTTATTATGATCTTGACAAGAATACAAGTATTATAGAGCTGGAAAATAAACTTAAAAATGTAAGTTTTTATAAGAATATTACATATTATGAATTTATCGAAAAAATCCAAAATTTAGCAAAAAATATATTAAATGAAAAAAATAAATCAAATTATTTTGAAATTTTAAAGAAATTAATTAGATTTTCAAAATTAGATATAGTCATGAAAACTATTAATGAATTCCCAGAACTACAAGGAATAATAGCTGGAGTTTATTTTAAAAATAATACAAATTCAGAAGATTTTAGTTTTATCATAAGAAGACAATACGAGAGAGTTGAAAAGAAAAATGAAATAAAGGAGATAGAATGTATATCTTATTATTTATTTATTTTAATAGAAAGAACAACATCCATAAATATATTATGGGAGAATGAGAAACCGACAGGAAGTGGAGACCCTTACGGAATAAAACATAAATTATATGATATTGTTAATATTATTTTGGATATATCTAGAATTGAACATTTTCAAGATTTCAGATATGAATCTTACAACATATTAAAAACACTACCGAAAGAAGCTCAAGAAAGAATGATTGAATTTTATTTAAAAGAATTAACCAGTGATACAACAGAAAGAAATAAAATTATGAAATACATATTAGAACAAAAAGATGTCGTTAATTTTATTTTATATAATTTTTCAGAAATAGAACAGTTAATATTTAATTCTTAAGATGAGATCTAAAAAAAATAAGAGCGCTTGACAATAATGTTTCATTTTTATAAAAAAATGATAAAGATATGAAAATTGAATATTCAAATTTAATTCAAGAAACTCCATCATATGCTTTTGCAGAAATTGACAAAAAAGTAGAAGAAATAAAAGCAAAAGGAGTAAAAGTTATAGACTTCGGAGTAGGAGATCCTAGCGCTCAAGCACCTAATTTTGTAATAGATGAACTACATAAAGCCGCAATAAGACATAAAAATAGCGGTTACCCTAGTTATATAGGTTTAAAAAGTTTTAGGGAAGCATATTCAAATTATTTTTTAAGAAATTTCAATGTAAAACTAAACCCAGAAACAGAAATAACATCAAATATAGGTGTAAAAGAAGCTGTCTTTAATTTTCCTTTAGCATTTGTGAATCCTGGAGATTATATAATTTGCCCTTCTCCTGGTTACCCGCCTTATACATCTGGTACAAGATTCGCACATGCAATTCCTTATTTTCTACCTTTATTAGAAGAGAATGATTTTTTAATGGACTTTAAGTCAATTCCTGAAGAAATATGTAAAAAGAGTAAGATTATCTGGATAAACTATCCAAATTCTCCGACTGGAGCTATTGCAACTGATAACTGGTACAAAGAGTTAATAATTTGGGCGAAAAAATATAACATAATAATAGCGGCAGATGAAGGTTGTTATATTGATATTTATTTTGATAAAAAACCAAGGAGCATTCTAGAATTCGGAAAAGAAGGAATAGTAGTTTTTTATTCGATGTCAAAAAGGAACAATATGACAGGTTACAGAGTAGGCTGTTTAGCTGGTGATGAAGTTATAATTAGTGGGTATAAAAAATTAAAACCAAATATAGATTCAGGGACCCCTTCTTTTATTCAAGAGGCTGCAATTTTAGCATTAAATGACGATACACATGTTGAAGAAATGAGAAAAGAATATAAATTGAAGAGAGATATAATAATAGAAACCTTTAATGAAATTGGTTTAGAAAAAACGAAATCTCTTGCTACTTTTTATATATGGCAGAAAACCCCTAAAGGAATGTCCGAAATTGAATTTGCAAAAAAGTTAATAGAAATAGGTATTATTGTTGTTCCTGGTAGTTTGATTTCAAATAAAACAGAAGATGGAATTAACGCTGGTGAAGGTTTTGTCAGAATCGCATTAATGCCTTCAATTGATGAGATTAAAGAAGCTTGCCAGAGATTTAAAAGTTTAAAACTTAATCTATTTATGAAAAAGAATTTATGAAGAAGAAAATAAATTTAGGTGTAATAGGAGCAACTGGAAATGTAGGAACTAGAATTCTTAAAATATTAGAAGAAAGGAATTTTCCTATTGAGAATCTATATTTATCAGCTTCTTCAAAATCTTTAGAAAGAAAAATACGATATAAAGAAAAAGAAATTTCAATTCAAGATATAAAAGTTTTTGAATTTTCTAAATGTGATGTAGTGATTTTTGCAGCAGGGTTTAAAATTTCAGAAGAATATATTCCAATTGCATCAAAATATGCTATTTGTCTTGATAATTCTTCATTTTATAGAATGAACCCGGATGTCCCTCTTGTGATTCCTGAAGTGAACCCAGAATCTATCTTAAATTACAAAAAGAAGAACATTATAGCAAATCCAAATTGCTCTACTTCTCAAGCTGTTGTACCTTTAAAAATTATCCACGATTTATTCAAACTTAAAAGTGTTATTTTTTCAACATATCAATCTGTTTCTGGTGCAGGGTTAGATGCTATAAATGAATTAATTAGACAGTCTGAACAGAATATTCATAAAAATAATAATTTATTAGACGGAAAGATATTCGAACAAAACACTGAAAAATTTGGAAATAAAAGATTTGCCTTTAATGTTATACCTCAAATAGATATTTTTTTGGCAAATAATGCAACAATGGAAGAATGGAAAATGGAAGAAGAAACAAAAAAGATATTAAATATAAATATTCCAATTCATGCAAACTGCGCGAGAGTCCCTGTTGTTATAGGGCATAGCGAATATATTAATATTGAAACAGAAAAAGAAATTGACATAGAATTCTTAACGGAGGAATTCTCAAAATCATCTGCTCTTAAAGTGATAGAAAGAACAAATGAAAATGAATATGCTATGCCCTTTATGTGTGCTGGGGAAGATGAGATTTTTATTTCTAGAATTAGGAAAAATAACGCTGTAAAATATGGAATATCATTTTGGTGTGTTGCAGATAATTTAAGAAAAGGAGCCGCATTAAATAATGTTCAAATATTAGAATTATTAATAAATTACATCTGATAGATATATGAAAAAAATCACAACTTTCTTCCTAATATCTATTTTATTATTTAATATATCTTTATATGCAAACCAAAATAAATATGAAGGAAAAATAAGAATTTTAACATCTCCAGATTACCCACCTTTTGAATTTATAGATAGCACAGGAAAAATAACAGGGCTAGACATTGATATTATAGAAGAAATTGGGAAAAGAGTTAATTTAGAGTTTGAAATAAACAAAGCAGAGTTTTCAGCGATTATCGGTGCTTTAATTCACAATAAAGCTGATGTAGGAATATCTGGCTTCGGTATTACAAATGAAAGAAAAAGAACGGTAGATTTTGCAGAATATAATGTAAAAAATGATTTAGGAGTGTTAACAAAGAACAATTTAAAATTTGAAAATATTTCGGACTTTAAAAATAAAACTATCGCAGTTCAGGTTGGTTCAATTTCTAGTGAAAGTTTAAAAAAGTTAAATAAAAAACATAACCTAAATATTAAAATAGAATATATCAAAGATAACGGTATAGCTATTCAAATGTTAAAAACTGCTAAAATTAACGGTATATATATTGAATCAATAGTTGCAATAGCATTAGAGAAAAATATAAAAGATGCAAAATTTTATCCAATAGAGCAATCTGAATCTAAATACGGGATAGCTATCAGAAAAGGTTTTTCTGAAAAAAATAAAATACTAGAAGCTTTAAATAGTATGAAAAAAGACGGAACATATGACAAATTATTAAATAAATGGCTTAATATAGATGACATTAAAGCAGATAAAAACTTAAAAATAGATAGCCTGAAAATTATATTCGGAGCTATCAATACTTTAAAAATATGTTTCATTTCTTCTTTATTTGGTATCTTTTCTGCTTTAATGCTCTCTTTATATAGAAACCTAAAACCCAAATCTCTAATATCAAAAATTATCAGTGGATGTATATCAATTATAAGAGGAACGCCTATAATATTACAATTAAGTTTTTGGTTTTTCTATATTCCTATAGTCTTAAATTACAACATAACAGCTATGGAGGCAGGAATTTTAACTCTTGCTGTGAACTCAACCGCTTATTTATCTGAAGTTATTAGAGGCGGATTAAACTCTTTAGATAAGGGGCAAATAGATGCGGCTATAAGCCTGAATCTATCTAAATTTCAATTTTACAAAGATGTAATATTACCTCAACTTCTAAGAAGTATTCTCCCTATGTTGACAGGTGAATTTATAACTTTAATTAAAGAATCTGCTGTTTTGTCAATTCTAGGAGTCGAAGAGATAACATTTAAAGGTAATTTAGTTATAGCTCAATATTATACATATGCATTACCAATAGCAGTAAGTGGTTTAACATATTATGTTTTATGCTTTTCAGTTGAAAAAATAGGTAAATCTTTAGAAAGAAGATTCCATTATTAAAAAAATATGATAGAATTTAAAAATGTAAGCAAAGAATTTAATAATAAAATAATATTTGAGAATATATCTTTTGAAATAAAAAAACAAGAATCTATTGCTGTTGTAGGTAAATCTGGAGTTGGAAAAACAACTATAGGTAGAATTATAGCAGGTTTAGAGAATCACAGTTCTGGAGAAATCAAAATTTCTTCTTTAAAGCTTGAAGAGGAAAATCTTAAAAAAATTAGAAAAATAGTAGGATTTGTTTTTCAAGATTTCAGGTTGTTTCATCATATGACAGTCCTTGAAAATATAATATATTCCCCTGTGAATGTCTATAAACAAGATAAAAAAGATGCCACCTTAAATGCATACGAACATCTTGAAAAATTAAATCTATACGACTGTAAAAATAGGCTTCCTTCTGAATTATCAGGTGGCCAAAAGCAAAGAGTTGCGATTATAAGAGCAATTATGATAGACCCTGAAATAATAATATTTGATGAACCTACTGCTTCTTTAGACCCTGAAATGAAAAACGAAATAATAAAATTAATAAACGAAACGCAAGCTAGAACAAATGCAACAAATTTAATAATAACTCATGATTTAGAATTTGCAAAACAAATATCAAAAAGAATGTTGTTGATAGAAAAGAATTTTGCAAAATATCTCTAAAAAACTTGACAATAAAAGAGTTAACTTTAATTTTATTTTTATAAGAAATATGAAATATCTACAATTAGTCTTATTATTAATATTCACTTCCTGTGCTGACAAAAATAAAATCAATTATTCTTATTTTTCTTCTATTGTTGAAAAATGTGTAGATTATACATTTTCTTCTGAATGTGTTCTTTCAAAGGGAGGTCTAGATTTTAAAACTGGCTTACCTGTCTTTCTTTCAGAAAAACCGAGAAGAGCTTCTGATTTAGATATAACTTTCGGAACTATGGATCAACCTTCTATGTTAGAACTAGAGACATTAAACGAGAAATCATGTATGGATTTAGGTAAAAAAAGATATATCTATTATGAATTAATACAGAAGAAAGGAATTTTTAATATCGTTTCTTCTTCTAAATTAAATATTTGGTGTGAATAACCAGAAAACATAAAAATGAATAAGAATTTCAGATTGCGATCTTTTTTTTTAATTCTATCTTTCTTTCTATCTTCTTCTTTAAAATTAAAAGCTCTTCCGTTACCTTTTGACTTTCTATTAAAGCCTTATGTTGGAGTGGTATTTAAACCTTATACTTATTCAAATTCTGGAACTATAGCAAGTTCTAATGCATTTTTTAACTCTTTTTATAAATTTGAGAACGTAGAATTAAATGCAGGCTTAAGAGTTCATAAATATTTTGGTGTAGAATTATTTTTAACTAGATTTAATTATAAATTTACAAATCAAACAGGAAGCTCAATCTTTAATGCATTTAGTTTTGGTTTAGATTTGAAGCTGTATTATCAATTTCCATTTCTCGATTTCCTAGATATAATAGGAACAAGTCTCGAACTATACGGCGGGATAGGTATGGCATACTTCAATACTAGGTTTGAAAATACAGTAATGACAAAAACTGATTCAGTTGTTCCAAAATATTCCGCAGGCATACAAATTAGGTTACTTGGAGCTGTCTCTATAAGAACTGGGGTTGATTTTTATCAATTAAATCTATCTACAAATCCAATAGGCATAGGTAATATATTAGTCTACAATATTGGGTTTCATTATTATTTCTTATGAAGATAATTAAAAAAAAAAATATTATTTTAGGTTTTACATTTTTCTTTGTTTTAATTTTCAAATATATATATGAACAAAAATCAGAAGCTGTTCATTTAATAAAAAATAATAATATCTTTGAAGTAAGAAAAGGAGACATTCATCTAATAAATAAAACTGGAGAACAAAAATCATTAAATCAAATTCTAATTTATGGGGACTTTGCCTGCCCATCCTGTGTTTATTCTTTTCAAGAGATTGCAAAACAGTCTGAAAAAATTCAAAAACTTATTCAATCAAATAAATTAGAGATTATATACAGACCAACTCCTATGTCTTGGAGGTCTTTGGACCTTTGGTTAATCCCAATATGCGATAATTACAAAGATTTATCTAATCAAGAAAAATTTAAGATAATAGAAATTCTATATAAAAATTCAAATTCTTTATACGAAAAAAATTATTTAGATATTTTCAAGAAAGGATTAGAAACCGCAAATATATCTATGACTAATTTCGAAAAATGCATTTCTTCACAAGATAATAAAAATAATATAATTAAGAAAACAGAAGAAGCTATTAAAGATAAGATTAAATTCACTCCTTCGATTTTTCTAAATAAGAAATTAATAAAAACGGAAGATGTAATTGATTTTCTTATAAAAGATTAAATATTCTACTTAATCTATCTCTAAATAACTCTTTACTGTTTTCATTTGGGTATGAGAAATAGATAAATTCCGCCTTTCCAACAATCCTATTAAAATCTATAAAAGAAACAGAAGAAAATCTACTGTCTAAAGAATTGTCTCTATTATCTCCCATTAAAAAATAGCTCCCATCAGGCACAAGAAAGACTCCTGCGTTATTTGCATCAGAATCTTCATCTGCGATGAAAATCTTGTATTCTTTTTCGTCTATCTTTTGTTGAAATTTCTTAACAGTGAAAAAATTTGCATTCTCATGCTTTTTTGCTGGCATTATGTCTATAAAATTTTGCTCTAAAATCTCACCATTAAGAAATATCTTACTTTTATTTATAATAATTTTATCTCCAGGTATGCCAATAACTCTCTTAATATAAAAATCTTTTTCGTTTTTCTCTTTTAAACCACCAAAAATAACAACATCACCTCTATTTGGAAGATTTTTAGCAAAGACTTTCTTTTCAGTATGAATAAAATTTTGCAAAAATGGAGGGAGGGAATATTTAGAATAACCAAATGCAAATTTATTTACTATAAGCCTGTCCCCAATTAATAGAGTTGGTATCATCGAACCGGTAGGTATTTTGAAATTCCCGTAAAAAAAAGTCTGAAAAAATAAAGTAAAAAAAACAGCTTGAATAACAAAAAATGTATAATTTGTATATTTATTCTTCATATTTTACAAAAGTTTTTCTGTTATAATTCAAAATAATTATCATCTTGAATAAAATAAATTAATTCTTTGCAATAAAGTTAATTTCTTTTGAGCTATTTTAAAATCTTCTTTTTCATCTTTCAGAATTTGCTTTCTAGATAAAAAATGACATTTTGATATTTCTTTAAAAAGATTTGATGATTTTAGATCTAGAATCTTCATAAGATCTTTATATGAAACTTTAATTTTTTCCTTGTGAATCTTTTCATTTTCTATTAAAAAAGAATAGACTTTATCTAATTCTGATGTTTCTTGTATTGTAGATAAGCATTTTTTATTTGCATTCTGAAATTTCTCTAATAAGGCTTTCTCTATCTTATTTAGAGGTTGACTTGTATATTTCTTATTAAGATATAAATTAATATATTTGTCTTTTTTAGTGGAATGTTTGTAAAGAAAAAAAGAACTTAAAATAAGCCCTAAAATTAAAAATATAGATGTTATTCTTTTGTAATTATTCATATTAAATATTATTTAATAATTTAGAACTTAAATTAAAAGTCAAATTTTTCAAGAAATAATAGAATTTAATATTAATTTACACTAAACTTTAGAAGTATATGAATAAAAGAAGAATATTACATCTATTTATCTTTTTTGTAAATATGGTAAATTCTTATGCTTTTTTTAATGAAGAGTTGATCAGAAGAAAAGATATGCCTTATTTCCCAAATGCAAATTCTGGCCTCTGGTACATTGCTATCAATGCTGGTATGACCCTATACGGGCAAGAGAGTGTAGGCGGAAGATTCGATAATTTCAACACAAATCTTACAGGTAATTCAAAAATACAATACACACCTTACGGTGGTGTGGCTCTAGGGTATAAGAAAACAGATCTTAATTTTATATTCGAATTAGCTTTTGAATATATAGCTCCACAATTGGATAAGACCTATAATTTTAGTTCAGGTAATTTTATTTACAATAATACAGATATCGCATCTTTCACAACATCTCTAAGAAGATATAAAATTGGAACTAATATATATTATAATTTTTTCAACCCTTTTAATATGACTCAAAATATAATTGGTATTTTCTTTGGAATTGGTTTCGGGCTCTCTTTTCAAAAGAATTACATAAGCATTGTCAATGAATACATAAACGAAGTTTCAACAGCTGCAACTAACGGAACAGGAAGCGGGGCTAATCCATTTTCAAGTGATAATGGATTTTTTTTTGGTTCAAAATTCGGAATTGCTCTTTATTATGAAATTTCAGGAGGCTTTATGATTGATATAGGTAATTATGCAATGACAAGAATTAAATTAAAGTACACAATATACACAAAACCACTTTTAAATATAGATTTTACTTTAGATAAAACAAATTATGAAAGTCCTTTCCTAAATGCTCAATTGTTATCTTTAGAATTATCACTATTATTTAAAACAAGTTAGAATAAAAATTATTCTATCTCTAAACCAGATATTGCAATATCCACTAATGTAGGTTTTCCAAATATCATAATCTCAACAGAACATTCGTCTTTCTTTATCTTCTTTACTATTCCTTCAAAAGAAGCAAAAGAACCTGTTTTAATTCTAACTTTTGAATCAATTTCAATTTTAGATGTTATCTTTTCTTTGCGATCTTGATTGAAAGATGTCATTTTGTGATAATCCTCTTCTGAAATGAATTTTAGATCTCCCTCTTGTGTTTTAAGTATGTTGGAAGTTTTTGCGGTTTTTATAGCTGAAAGAAAAGTATTAACTTTTGAAGTATTTATATTTGCGAAAATGTAACCTGGATTCAGAGGCTGTTCTACTTCAACTCTCTTTCCGTTTTTATATTTTAGATATTGATATCTAGGACAAGAAAGCTCTAAATATAAATCTTCAATTTTTATGTTATTTCTTTCGCAATAATTATTTATACTTGCTTTCAAACTATCAATATAAAAATTTTCCTTACCGGAAATAACTCTTATAACAATTCTCTTGTAAATTGGTTTCTCGTGAGTATCTAGATCGTTCATAAATTAAAAAAATAAGCAAAAATAACAGAAATCAATACATCTAACAAGCCAAAAAAAACAGAAAAAAGAGCTATCGAAAGCATTACTACTAAAAATATAGAGTAAATATCTGAGGTTTTTATCCAAGATATCTTTTTTAATTCTTCAAAGACACTTTTTAGATATAAAGAAAACATAAATGTAAAAAATAATCAACATTAAGATTTAATAATCAAGTTTTTTGTAATTTTACAGACATTTGAATTCAATCAAAAAATCTTTATACATTAAATCTATAATTTTCTTATAAAGAAATTTCGAATTTTTATCTGTAGTAATTGACTCAATTTTATAGTAATTTTGATTATTTATTTTATTTTCAGATCTCTGTATACAAAAAGATAAAGCCAAGTCTGCAAATAAAGCTCCTTGTTTTACAAGCTCTATATCTATATTCTTTTCCTTAAAATAATTAGAAATTTCTTCCGCTAAATACGGGTAATGAGTACAAAATAGACCTAATGTTGATATTTTGTGAAAATTCTTCACACCTATTTCTTTTTCAAAAATTTCTAGATGTTTCTTGATGATTTCTTTTTTTTCATCTCCTAGAATACAATTCTCAACTTTCTGCTCCCATTCAATAGGAGAATAATCAAATACATTACATTTTCTTTCAAAACCTAATTTATTATGTAGATTATTTATTCTTTTTACGTATTCTTTACTTTCTATCGTTCTTCTTGTTGCAAATAAACCTATATTAATTTGATCTTCTGAATTAATTGCAGCTCTCTCATATAACTTATTAGCACTTATGTCCAAAATAGAAATAATATTAATGTCTTTCTTTCTGTATTCGGATATCAGCTTTTCTGTTAATATTGTTGAAGCGGTGTTACAGGCAAAAATTATATTACAAAAACCTTTTTTTGTACAGATATTCACTAAATTTTCTACCAGTTTCTTTAATTGTTCTGAATTTTTTAGACCATAAGGCATATTAATTTCATCTCCTATGTGTAGAATCTCCAGAAATTTATTTTCAGAAATTAATCTATCTTTCATTTCAATTAAACATTCAATTCCAAAGATCAGACCACCAACACCAGAATCGACAAATGCAATTTTGTTATTCATTTCGCTTCCATTAATTTTTTTACAAGCTATAATTTATATATTTAATATGCAAGAAAATATACAAATTCAAGAATGGATTAATGTTACATTTAAAAAAGGTTCTTCTTCAAAATATAGTGCAGATTGCCTAGGAATTATAATAGGTCTCCTGAAAACAGGCTTATTAATTCAATTAAAACAAGAGGTAATAGAAAAAATAGAAAATAAATTTAGAGAATTATCAAACAAACAAAGCTTAACAAAAGAATTATTGTTGCAAAATATAGAAGATGTCTGTTTTGAAGTTCAAGAAATTAAAGCAGGAGATGTTCTTTTCACTTCTAATAAATTTATGCCAATTCATTTTGGAATATTTATATCTAATGATTTGATTTTAGAAACAAATGATATTAAAAAAAAATCTTTCCTTTCTAGTTTTAATAATTTAGATAAAAAGAAAAACACATATAAAATATTTAGATTTAAAAATGACTAAAGAAATATCAGAAATTTGTCCAAATTTCTTGATCTCTTACCTCGTGATGAAATAATATTTCTTCAACTTTTACTAATCTGCCTAATAATCTTGGAGACCTATTTGCTACTTTTTCTTTTGAATTTATATATTTAAAAAATGCTTCTTCTTTCAGTATTTCTTTTAACCTTTTACTATTCTTAAATTCTTCTATTCCTTCTGAAATATTCATAGGAAGTTTTTCAATTTTTAAATCCTCTTTTAATTCTATTTTTTTATTTAATTTCTCTATTCCGATATTTATAATTGCAAACATGGCAAGATAAGGGTTTGTATCAGGTGCAACACTTCTAATTTCTATTCTTGTGGATTTCTCATTTGCATTCGGAATTCTTATCATAGAGGACCTGTCTATTTTTGAAAATTTTATCTCATTTGGTGCTTCAAAATGGGGGTCTAATCTTCTGTAAGAATTAACGCTTGAATTTAATATTAAACATAAAGCTCTTGCTTCTTTTAAGATTGAATCCACAAAATTAAAGCCTTCTTCAGATATAATCTGATCCTTTTTATAGAAAATATTTTTATTATCTTTTTGAATTGAGATATTAAAATGCATCCCGCTACCATTTATATTTGCAATAGGTTTTGGCAAAAAAGATACAGTGCAGTTCATACTTATAGCGATTTGTCTTGCTATAAATTTATAAAATTGAATAGAATCACAAGCCTCTAAAACATCTTGATATTTATAGTTAATTTCAAATTGAGAAGGAGCAACTTCTGGATGATGTTTTTCAATTTCAAAACCTAATATTCTAATTATTCTAAATAATTCATTTGAAAATATTTTTAACTCTGAATTTGCATTAGAATTAAAATAACCTCCTTTGGAAGCAAATTCAAAATCTTTTTCGTTAAAATTTTGCTCTACATTCTGTTCTTTAAAGATGAAACCCTCTATCTCCGCAGCAACATTAAATTTTAGATTGTCTTTCTTTTCTATTTCATTTTTTAATTCAAGAAGTCTATATCTAAAATCAGAATGATAGACTCTATTATCTAAAGATTCTACTAATCCAAAAAATAAGAATTTTACTCCTCCGAAAATCTCTTTCGGAATAATTCTTAAAGAACTCCAATCTATTTTTAATTTCAAATCTGATTGATCTTGAGAGCTAAAACCTTCAACAGAGGAACCGTCAAAAGTTAAATTTTCGGCACTTTCTAAAAAAAATTCAATATCATATTCTAAATGCAATAATTTTCCTTCTATATCACTAAAAAAAACCACAACTTCTTTTATTGAGTAATTTTTACTTAATTCAAATATCTTTTTTTTAAAAAAATCTTCATTCTCTTTATTTCTTCTTCTCTTTCTTAAATCTAGATTTAATCTTTCTATTTCTAACTCTTCAATCAAAAAACTCACTTCTGTAACTTATTGAAATGCATAAACTAATATAGTTTATTTGCAAATTTTCTTTATAAAGTAGAAAATTAAATCTTCGTATAATTTATAAATTACATTTTCTCCAGCTTATATTTATCGTTTTCTAAATCTCTTAATAGAAATCCATTATTATAAATTTGAACCCTTATTTCATCTGCTTCTTTAAATTTCTTTTCTCTTTTTAATTTATTCCTTTTTTCTACTAAATCAATAATTTCTTTTGGAATTTCAATTTTATCTTTCTTTATAATTTCTAAAATTCCTAATAGTTTTAATGAAAAGACTAAAGATTCTAAATCTTCTGTCTTCAAAAATTCATATAATCTCTTTATTAAGTTTGATGTATCAAAATTGTTTGCTAAAATTTCTAAAATATATTCTTTTTTTTTATCGTCAATATCTAATCCCATAATATATCGATCTTCAAGAAAATATTCTATTTTTTTAACCAAAAGTTCTAAATCTTCCAATAATTTATAATTAAAATTTAAAATTTCATCATAAGAAGCATAAAGTAAGGCTAATTTCAATGTGGTGCCTTTTATATTTTTACCTCTTAAATCTTTTACGGTAATAAAATTTCCTAAAGATTTACTCATTTTCTCTGCATTTACCATTAACATTCCGTTATGAATCCAATATTTTGCATAAAAAGAATTAGTATTTGCGCAGACTGATTGAGCTATTTCATTTTCATGATGCGGGAATTTCAAATCCATTCCGCCTCCGTGTATATCAAAGTTCTCACCTAAATATTTTATTGCCATTGCAGAGCATTCAATATGCCACCCAGGTCTACCATTCCCCCAATTTGAAGTCCACGTTATACCTTTCTCCGTTTTTTTCCAAAGAAAAAAATCTTTATTATTATTTTTAGAAAAACCTTCAGGATTATCTAAATTTTCTTCTATATTTCTATTTGATAATTTCCCGTAATCTTTAAATTTATCAACCGCAAATAAAACATTTCCTTGGTTTTCGTAGGCGAAACCTTTATCAATAAGACTTTGAATTATATTTTTACAAGATTCGATTTCCTCTGATACTTTGAGTTCAAAAGACGGCTCAAGAAGATTTAAATAATTACAATCAACTTTGAAATTCTTTATCATATTTTTTACAAGTTCTTCTTCAGAGATATTCATTTCAATAGCTTTGTTAATTATTTTATCATCAACATCTGTTATATTTCTAACATAAATAATGTTTCTATCTTGATATATTTCTTTCAAAAACCTAAAAAGCACATCAAAAATTACAAGGCTTCTAGCATTTCCTATATGTATAAAGTCATATAAAGTCGGGCCACATACATACATTTTTATATCCCCAAATGTATTAATTGGAATAAATTCTTCTTTTGATTTAGTTAAACTGTTTTTAAATTTAAATTTAATTACCATTTTTAGTATTTAAATCAAAATACTAAAAAATCAAGAAATCTCTGTATCTCTTGATTTATCTTTTAAATTAAATTTACTTTCTTGATTCTTTTTTATATCTTGTTTTTTTTCTTTAGACTCTTCTTTTGAAGATTTTATCATATTTTTAACTTCTTTCTCAATGTCATTTAAAAAATTTAAGTCTAATTTTTCAATTTTCTCTCCAAATTCATTTTCGTTCATATTAATCAACAACCATTATTATATAATATATGATTTAATTTGCAAATATTTTTGTTTAATTAATCTATTTAAAATAAATATGATTTAATTTTTAAATTTAGGGCTTGAAATATTTTTAGAAATAACTATATATACTTTCATAATTTAAATTAAAAGTATGAAGTTAAAACCAACATCTGACAGAATCTTGGTTCGTAGATTAGAAAACGAACAAAAAACATCAGGAGGTATTATTATTCCTGATACAGCAAAAGAAAAACCAGTAGAGGGTATCATTATGGCCGTAGGAACAGGTAGAGTTAGTGATTCCGGAAGCAACATTCCTGTGTCTTTAAAAATTGGGGATAGAGTAATGTTTGATAAATGGTCCGGTAAAGAGGTTAAAGTTTCAGGCGAGGAAATGCTGATCATGAAAGAAAGTGATGTAATTGCAATCGTTGAATAAGTTTAAATTAAAAAAATTAAAAAGTAGTTAAAAAATAAATAAAAATAAAGAATATGTCTAAAAAAGTAATATACGGCACAGAAGCAAGAAAAGCTTTAGTAGAAGGGGTTAATGTAGTTGCTGATGCAGTTAAAGTTACATTAGGTCCTAGAGGTAGAAATGTAGTATTAGGTAAATCTTTCGGCAACCCAAGAATTACAAAAGATGGGGTTAGTGTTGCTAAAGAAATTGATCTTGTTTGCCCTAAACAAAATGCAGGCGCTCAAATGTTAAAAGAAGTTGCAAGCAAAGCTAATGACTCAGCTGGCGATGGAACAACAACAGCTACAGTTTTAGCTCAAGCTATAGTTAAAGAAGGTATTAAATCTGTTGAATCTGGTTCAAACCCGATGGATTTAAAGAGAGGAATTGATATGGCCGCTCAAGAATTAATTAATTATATTAAATCTAACAGTAAAATTATTTCTGATGATGCTTCTGTCTCTCAAGTTGCAACAATTTCAGCAAATGGAGATAAAAACATAGGAGATATGATTGCAAAAGCAATGTCTAAAGTCGGAAAGAAAGGAACCGTAACAGTAGAAGAAGGAAGAGGACTTGAAATGGAACTTGATTGCGTTGAAGGTATGAGTTTTGATAGAGGTTATCTTTCTCCTTATTTCGTAACAAATAAAGAGAAAATGACTGTAGATTTTGACAATGCGAAAATCTTAATTTTTGACAAAAAAATATCTAGCTTGCAATCTTTAGTCCCTGTTTTGGAGGCTGTAGCACAAGGTGGTAAGTCTTTATTAATAATCGCTGAAGATATTGAGGGTGAAGCTCTTGCAACTTTAGTTGTGAATAGATTGAGAGGTGTTTTAAAAGTTGCCGCTGTAAAAGCTCCAGGTTTTGGAGATAGAAGAGCTGCAATGCTTCAAGATATTGCAATTATAACAGGGGGAACAGTTATAGCTGAAGAACTTGGAATGAAACTTGAAAATACAACAATTGAAATGCTTGGCTCTGCAAAAAGAATAATTGTAGATAAAGATAACACTATAATTGTTGATGGTTCTGGTAATGTAAAGGATATTGAAGCAAGATGTAAAGAAATTGAAAATCAAATCAAAGAAACAACTTCAGATTACGACAAAGAGAAATTACAAGAAAGGCTAGCAAAATTATCAGGAGGTGTAGCTGTTATTAAAGTTGGCGGAGCAAGTGAAATTTCTGTTAAAGAGAAAAAAGACAGAGTAGAAGACGCTCTTCACGCAACTCGTGCTGCTATCGAAGAAGGCATTGTCGCAGGCGGCGGAATTACTTTATTATACGGAACAAAAATTCTTGATTCTATAAAATGTGAAAATGAAGACATTAAAACTGGTGTAAATATTGTCAAAAAAGCTATCGAAGCTCCTATCAGGCAAATCATTTCAAACGCAGGTAAAGATGCTTCAGTTGTAGTAGGAAAATTACTTGAAGCAAATAAACCATCTATGGGATATGACGCTCAGAAACTTGAATATGTTGAAGATATGTTCAAAGCAGGAATTGTTGACCCTGCCAAAGTGACAAGATGTGCAGTTCAAGATTCTTGTTCCGTTGCAAGTTTGATTATTACTACAGAAGCTCTAGTTTATGAAGAAAAAGATAAATCTTCAGAAGGTTCTTCAATGGGAGGCGGTATGCCAAATATGGGAGGAATGGGAGGAATGATGTAATAATTAATTTCACCACAGAAAAACAGCTAGAATCAAAGATACTTATACTTTATCTTTGATTCTAAGTATAATCATAAAGTATAATCATAAAAAATAATCATAATCTATAAACCGTCACCAGTTTATGCAGCTGATTTTGGGTTATATATAAAGTTTTTTTCTCGAATAAAATATAAAAATAAATTCAACTCTTTCAATTTCATAAAATTTACAAAAGAATGTAAAAAATTGACTGAAAGATTCATCTATTTTTCATAAATCTTGGTTTAATATCTATTAGAATTAATCTTCTGTCGATCTAAATATATCTATATTTTTCATTTTCTCTTGGGATATTGTAAAATTTGTATTCTGATTCTTTAAATTTTTATATATTTCTAATTTCTTCCAAAATTGATAGAATTTGACATCCTTCCCAAAAGATAAATTTGAAATTGACATAGCTTTGCCGTTTGCGTCTGACTTTATTTGTTCTGCTTTAAGTTTAGCTTCGGATATTATTATTGAAGCTTCCTTCTCGCTTTCAGATTTAATAAATTCTGCTTCTTTTTGACCAGCAGAAAGCAATTCTACGGCTTCTTTTTCTCTTTCAGTTCTCATTCTTTTAAAGATTGCTTCGTTATTTTGGAAAGGCAGATCAACTCTAACAATTCTAACATCTGCAATTTCTAAACCGTACTGAAGTATAATATCATTTAATTTAATTTCAATCTCGTTCATAGTACTTGAGCGATCTTTATTTAAAATATTAATAAATTTCTTTGTACCTAAAACTTGTCTAACAAGGCTATCGAAAATAGAATTGATTTTTTTATTAGCAAGAGTTTGATTTCTTAATGTTTTATAAAATAAATCTGGGTTTATAATTTTATATTTCAAATAAGCATCAACCGTGAATCTTTTTTGATCTATAGAAATAATCTCCTGCCCTTCTAAATCCAAATGTATAATCTTCTTCTCGAAGAAAATAACATCATCTATTATTGGGTTTTTAAATTTCAATCCGCTTTTATCTATCTTCTTAATAATTTTACCAAATCTTACGATAAAACATATCTTATTCTCTTCCAATATAAAAGAAGAAAAAAATAAAGAAGACAAAAGAAAAAGAGTTACAATTAAAAAAATAGATATTCTCATATTTTTCTGTTTAAATTGTTTTTTCATAATTTCTATTCCTCATTTGAAATAGTCCAAAATCTCATTAATTTCTCGATTCTTGAAGGGTGAGATAATTTTCTAAGAGCTGAAGATTCAATTTGTCTAACTCTTTCTCTTGTAACTCCTAGCAATCTTCCAATCTCTTCTAAAGTTTGACCTGCATGCTTACAAAAACCAAATCTTAAAAATAAAACTCTATTTTCCTTTGGAAGTAATTCTAAAAATATAAATTTGACAAAAGATGCTTTTTCTTCATTCATTATTGAATTTAAGACCGAGGCTTCTGCAAATTCTTGAACCATATCCCCTATTACTCCTCCATCATCTCCAAGTGGAGTCTCTAAACTTATAGGATCTTTTGCTATTTTTGTGATCTTTTGTAATTTTTCTAAAGACATATTCATTTTTTTAGCTATTTGAGGTAAAGCTGGGTTCTTCCCTGTTTCAACTTTAAAATCTTTAATAACTCTGTTCATTTTATTGATAGTTTCAGTTACATGTACAGGTATTCTTATAGATTTAGAGCTATCAGCTATACTTCTTGTAACGGCTTGTCTTATCCACCAAGTTGCATAAGTTGAAAATTTATAACCTCTTTTATATTCAAATTTATCAACCGCTTTAATCAAACCTATATTACCTTCTTGTATAAGATCTAAAAGAGATAAACCTCTATTTGTGTATTTCTTGGCGATAGAAATTACTAACTTAAGATTAGATTCAACCATCTGAACCTTCTGTTTTCTTACAATCTCATCATTTTCTTCTATAGACTTTGCAAATGTAATAAATTTATCAACATTCATTACTATGTTTTTCTTTATCAAACTTAATAGATCTTTTCTGAAAAACAATATATCGTCAATTGATTTCTGTGATATATTTTTCAAATCTTCAATTTTATTATTCTGCAAATCATAAACCATTGCATCTAATATAAAATAATGAGATCTCATCATCTTAATAATTTTTACTCTTGGAATATTGCTAATGTCTGTAATTTTTAAGAGTTGTGTTTCTTTTTGAACTAGAAATGCAAATGTATCTTTAACAGATTTAGTCATTTGATTTATCATATTATTATGTAATTTTATAGATTTAACTTTCTCGAAAACTTTATTTACTAGATTATCATAATTTACTAAATCTGTTTTAATGTTATTTAATTCATCTTTATGAATTTTTATTATTTTATTCCAGATTCCAACAATTTCTTCTAATTCTGCAACAATTTTAGGAGAGAATGTTTTTTCCATTGAACTAAAAGACATTTTAGAATCTATCTCGAAATATATATCATCATCTGCATCTTCATTTACTCTAATTTTAGCTTCTTTTATTTTGGACTGAAGAATTGATTGATAATTCGCTCTGCCTTCCAAACTTTTCATTGAGACATCAAGTTTAACGGCACCTTTTTTATTCTTTATATCTTCTGGCTTTCTTTCAGTTTCTTCATCTTTCAAATCGACATCTTTTTCGTTTTCAACAGCATAAGCATCTATGTCTATAATTTCTCTCAATTGTAAGTTCTCGTTCAAATATTCTTCGTATGCTTTCACAACAACATTTATAGCTTCTGGTATCTGACAAAGTGAAAATAAAATATTTGAAACCCCTTTCTCTATTTTTCTTGCAATAGCACTTTCTGCATCTTTATCCATCATAGGAGAAACCTGCTTAATATGCCTCATATAAGTAGTTACAGGGTCGTCTATTTTAAACTGATTGTCAATTTGATTTGCAGGGTTTGAATTTAAGCTTGAAATTATACTATCAAAATCTCCGATAATATCTATATTTTCAGAAATAAGCATTGAATGTAAAGAATGAATAAAGCTCTCATCTATATTCTCTGGAATTATCTTTAATATATCCTCAACCGTAACATGTCCTTCTGTTTCATTCTTCTCTAATAGTTTTACAAATACATCGTTTAAGATTTCATTTGTAAATTCTTCTATTTCATTCTCCATAAATTTTAATTTAGATTGACTTTTTATTTATTATCAAATATTAATATCATTAAAAAGGAACATCTATAAATGTCAAGCTCAAAAGTCTTATTTTTTTTGATTTTAATTATATTTTCGTCTTGTGTAAAACAACAAGAGAACTACAGTAAAATTGTTCCAACATCGGAATCGATGTCTTCTTTAAAAATAGAGGATAAAAATATATTAGAAAATAAAATAATAACAGAAAAAGATTCGATGCCAAATACACCAAAAGAAAATAAAAAATACACAATAGGAGTTATATTAAAAGATCAAATATCTAGGAAAATTCTAAATAAAAATGTACTTGAAATATCTAGTTTAATTGCAAAAGAAAATAAAAACATAAAATTTATTTATTTATATATTGATGAAAAAAATAAGGATATCGAATTTGATAAAAATATTGATGTTTTATTTGTTCCTTTTTTAAAATTAGATAAAAATATAAAATCATCTTTTGTAAAAAAATATACAACTTTTTTTACAAAGAAAGAAGAATGTTCAATTAATAATAAAAACTCCATTTGCCTTGATTTTCAAGATAAACTAAAAATATTATCTCTATTAAAATTCATAGAGTTCAAAAATAGATCGCAATCTGCGTTTCTATTGCCAGCAAACGAAGAAGGTTTTGCGATTTCAAAGACTTTAACAGGTTCTAATATAAATAATATAGAAATTAGAGATATTGAATTCTACAACCCAGACGATAAAGATTCAATTGAAAATGCGGTAAAAATAATCAGAAAGAATTTTTCAAAAAAACTACTTGTTGATGAAAATGACAATATAATAAGAAAGAATTTTAAAGAAAGTAAAGAAAACAAAAAGAAAAATCTAGAAAATTTCATTCTAAAGAATTTCAATTTAGATTCTATATATTTAAACGGAAAAGAAAATGATATTGAGACAATCTTATATTTTCTAAATCAAGAAAATATATTTGAAAAAGATGTTCTCTTTTTTTCAGATGCAAATATTGATACTAAAAAAATCTCTAATAACTTTCAAATGAAAGATTTCTATTTTATAGGTGCTGAAAATAACTCTAGAGAGATTTTTGAAAATTCAAGAATTGAAAATTTTGGTTCAAAATCTTACGAATTTGATTACTCTATATATGACTCTTTAGCCGCTATTTCAATTTGGTTAGAAGTTTCAAGTGGTCATTCATTCTATGATTTCTATAAAGAGAATATCTTTCAAGGGGTATCTGGTTTAATAAAATTCAAGAACGATGATAGATTAGAAAAAATATACAATATATATAAATTAGATTCAGATTATAAATTCTATAAATACCTAGAGATAGAATGATTTTTGTTTTAATTAATAAAAGATTTAGATTAAGTTCTTAATTAAATTATAAACATAAATTAAAGTATTATAAATCTGTTTTAGAAATTCAAAAATCTTAACAAATTTTTCCATTAACATTACAATAGACTCCTTTAATGCTGTTATAAAACTAGATATGTTATTAAAAATGTCGTTCATTTTAATCAAATATTCTTTCTTTTTTATGTAAAAAATACCAGCCATTTAATACAAAAAAATAAAATATTAATATAATTATGCCATTTACTCTGAAATCTCCAGTAAAAAAATAAGATGCAATCTGAAAACCTGCAATACTAAATAACCACTTAAACAAAGTTAGCAAGGCGTTAACTCTGCTGTTTGCATTCTTCATATAATTTAATGTTTTCATATAAATTATATTAACAGGGTGAACTACCCCAATCGACCAGCAAATTAATAAAGGAGTAATAATATTCGCATTTTTTATGTTTAAAACAATAACAAAACAATTACCTATGAGAAATAAAAATATAAGAGCAAGGGAAATCTTTAATAAGTTCTTTTTTCCAATCAAGTTAATAATTTGTTGATTTAACATACTAAAAACACCGAAAGCTAACACCAAAGAGCCTTGATAAAAACCAAAATGCCTTACATCAACTCCAAAACCCTCAACATAAATCATAGAAGACATTCCAACAAAACTATAATAAGCAGCAATTGATGTACAAGCTGTAAATATAAAAATCATAGTCATTTTTGATTTAAAAATTGGCAAATAATCTTTCAGTGTAACGGCTTTCTCTTTGTTATTTTGAACTTGTTCTGAAATTTTAACAGATTTTGAAATTGCATACCTAAAAATAAAGATAGATATAAAACCAATCAATGCTAAAAATAAAAAATTTAATCTCCAACTTATTAAAGTTAAATAACTTCCAATTAATGGTGCAATTGAAACACCAATTGTTGCAAAGCCATGTAGCTTTGTCATCATATCGCTTTGCTTTTTTTCTTCAAAATATTCAAATATCAATAAAGTACTTAATACCATAGGAGCCGCGATACTAATTCCCTGCATGATTCTCCAAAATATCAAAATATAAAAGTTATTTGATATCGCACAACCAAAACTTGATATTATAAAGAAAAACATTCCAATTTGTATAATATTTTCTTTTTTATATTTATCTCCAAATAAACCAATTATAAAAGCAGAAATACAATGAAATAATAGATTTAAACCTAAAATTAATTCAGCTTGAAAATAAGAAATATTAAAAAGTTTTCTAATTTCAGGCAAACTAGAAACACATATATCTATTTCCGCTCCGGCTAAAAAAGACATCAAAATAATTGCAAAAAATATCAACATATCAAATTAACTTAATATTTTAATTTTAAAAGTAAATAAAAAATAATTTGTTTTTTATTTTAAAAACTTTAAATGAGATATTATGCAACATAAAAAATTATTTGAAGTACTTTGTAGTTATTATGGTTATTATTTAATGACACATAGCTACCATTGGAATATATCTGGTCCGGATTTTAACTCTGTTCACAAAATGTTAGGCTCTCTATATGAAAGTTTAATCGAAGATATAGATGAGATAGCAGAAAGAATGAGAATTTTAGAGGATAAAATAGAAATCTCTTTTGATAGAATATCCTCTTATTCAATTATTAAATCTCCAAATGAAAAATTAAAATCTAATGAAATGATACAAGGTTTAATAAAATCAAATCAAAAATTAAATGAACTTCTTCTTGAAACATTAGAAGAATATGAGGAACTAAATGATGTAGTTACAGTAGATTTATTGACTCAAAAATTATCTTCACTTCAAAAAAACCTTTGGATTCTAAAATCTAGTTTAGATTAATCTAATTTTTCAAAAATTTGAAAATTATAACCTATATTTGAGGTAAAACATTCTACATCTTCTACTTTTTTAAAATTTTCTAGAAAATCTAAAGATAAAAAAGTATCTCCTTCGAAATCTTCATTAATCAAAGTTAAGTAGACTTTTTGAATTAAATTTTGCTCTATAAATAATTTATAGATCTGCGAGCCGCCTATTATAAATATCTCTTCTTTTAAAGGATTCGAAATTTCAAAAACTTCAGAAATTGAATTTACAAAAAATAAATCCTTTGTATTTTTTAGCTTGAAATCTATCTCTCTTTCTGTTTCTTTGGTTAAAATTATATTTTTTCTATTAAGGAGAGGTTTTCCTATTGATTCAAAAGTTCTAAAACCCATAACAATCGTATTTCCACTTGTTATTTTCTTAAAATTCTTTAAATCTTCGGGAATATTCCAAGGAAGCTGATTTTTGTTACCTATAACTCCATTCTTTGCAACCGCAGCAATTAATGAGATCATACAGCAACAGGAGCCTTAATAAAAGGGTGCGGGTCATAATTTTCTAAAATTATATCTTCATAATGAAAATCAAAAATAGATTTAACTTCTGGATTCAATTTTACTCTTGGAAGTTCTTTAAAATTTCTTGATAATTGCAAATTCACTTGCTCTATATGGTTGTTATAAATATGCAAGTCTCCAAAAGAATGAATAAAATCTCCTAATTTTAAGTCCACAACTTTAGCTATCATTATTGTTAATAAAACGTAACTAGCTATATTAAAAGGAACGCCCAAAAATGCATCAGCACTTCTCTGGTATAATTGACAAGATAATCTATCTTCTTGAACGTAAAATTGAAATAAACTATGGCAAGGAGGTAAAGCCATTTTTGGAATATCTATTGGGTTCCAAGCACTTACTATAAGTCTTCTTGAATTTCTATTTTTTTTGATTTCCTCTATGAGGTTTGAAATTTGATCCACTTTTCCGTTAAAACTTCTCCATTGATGACCGTAAACAGGACCTAAATCTCCATTTTCATCTGACCATTCATTCCATATGGAAACACCATTATCCTTAAGGTATTTTATATTTGTATCTCCTTTTAAAAACCACAATAATTCATAAACTATAGATCTAAAATGAACTTTTTTTGTAGTTAATAAGGGAAATCCTTCATTCAGATTATAGCGATTCTGATAACCAAATATGCTTATTGTACCTGTGCCTGTTCTGTCTTCTTTTTTTAATCCATTATTTAAAACAAATTTTAGAAGCTCGTGATATTGTTTCATATCTTTAGTTAAACTCTTAATTATCTTTAATTTAATTTCAAGATAAAATTTTTCTTGCAAATATTGATTTTTATGATACAGCTTTGAAAAATATGAATTATGAACCTTTAAGAAAGCTCGATCTATCTTTTTTTAACGAGAAATTCGAGGATTTTCTTCAAATGATATTAAATATGGATAATAGTAGCACTAATTACAAAGATGTTGAAAATGAAGAGAAAGATATTCATAAAAGAAATATAAAGCTAAATATTAATAAAATTAGAGAAGCTATAATATCAGCTAAAAATAAAGCAAAAATAAATCAACATTCTTGATTTTTATTTAAGAAATTAAATTATTTATAAATGCTAATTCTTCTGAAATATATCACGAAAAATCTTTTTCATATCATTTTATTTTTTTCAATTATTAATTTTAACTCTCTTTTCATAAAAAAAGAAAAAATTAAAAAAAGCATTTTAACTATATCTTCTTTTTTATTTTCGATTTCTTTTTGTTTCTTTTTATTCTTTAATCAGAAGAATATGCAAATCAATTTATACAATAGAAGTTTTCTTGATCAATATTTTGTCATTAAATTAACCCTTGATTCTTTTGATATTCTATACAGCCTTATTATAATAATCTTATATCCTTTTGCAATTTTCTACGGTGTTTTTTATTTTAAAATCAAAGAACAAAAATTACCTAATTCATCTTTTTTCTTGTTAATCTTCATATCAGTTGTAATATCTATTTTCATCATTTTATCGAAAAATCTAATCTTAACATTTTGTTTTTATGAATTACTAACGATTACAACCTATTTTCTTGTAATATCTGACAACAGCTCAAAATCTATTGAATCTGCTAAAACATACTTTTTAATATTAATCGGTACGTCATTATTATTCTTTATTCCAGCAATATTATTAAGCTATGATATATTCGGCACTTTCAATCTATCAAAAAATATTTCAACAAATATCGCTCCCATCTCGAATTTAACAAAATATATTCTAATTTCGCTTTTTGTATTTGGTATATCGAAAATTGCATTTCCACCATTTCATTCTTGGCTTATAAATGCAATGGTTGCACCTGTTCCAATAAGTGCTCTACTTCATGCGGTATTAGTTGTAAAGATAGGAATATTTATATTAGTAAAAGTAATGATAAACCTCTTTCCTTTTAATTTTTTGCATGATTTACATAAATTATTTAACCTAAATTATCTTACTATTTATTCCGTTTTTGTATTTTTCTTTTCAGGTATTAATGCTCATGTTAACACAATAATAAAAAAGAAATTAGCTTACTCTACAATAAATCAACTTTCTTTTATTGTTCTTATTTTAAGTTACAATCCAATACAAATGCTACCTTTTGTATTATTTTATACAATAAATCATTCTCTTTGTAAAATAAATTTATTCTTTTTTGCAGGAGAATTACAAATAAAAGATAAAATCATTTCAGTGGAAAATATAAGAAATGCAAAAAATGTAAATCTATTATCAAAGATATATATAGTTATCTCATCTATAAATTTAATTGCACTGCCTTGCACTATCGGTTATAATTTAAAGTATGCAATCAGTAAATTATCTATTAATTTTGAAGAAAAGAATTATTTATTTTGGCTATTTATCTCATTTTCAAGTATTACAACATTTATATATTTAAAAGATATTATCTTGAATATTTCATTTTCAAGATTCAATTTTAATAGGAAAATTGAAAGTTATTTAATCAGCTTACCGGGTTTTATTATATCTATCATTCAGATTATAATACTTATAAAATTTGAAAAAATAATAAAGTATTTTGAAATTATATTAAAATGATAACAGTTCGAACAATATCTTTTTTTGGAATAGAAGTTAAAGAAATAGAAGTTCAGCTCTCTTTAACAAACGGTATTCCTAATTTCTCAATAGTAGGTCTTGGGGATAAAGCTATAACAGAATCCAAAGAAAGAATAAAATCATCAATGGCAGCAATAGGATTGTCTCTTCCTCCAAAAAAAATCACAGTTAATTTAGCTCCAGCAGATTTACTGAAAGAAGGTACTCATTTTGACTTACCTATAGCTGTGGCTGTTTTAATTGGACTAGGGGTTCTTGAGCAGTCAAAAGTAAAAAATTTCATCTTTTTAGGAGAGTTATCTTTAGACGGTTCTATTAGGGCCGTTTCTGGAGTTCTGCCCTCTGCGATGTATGCTGTATTAAATGAGACTGCTATATGTTGCCCTTATGAAAATGGACCCGAAGCCGCGTGGGGAGGTGAAAAGTTAGAAATTCTCGCCGTAAAACATATATCTCATATTATTAATCATTTTAAAGGGGTTCAAATTATCTCAAGACCTATAATAACTAAAGAGAATATAAAAAATAAATCGGATAAAGATTTTGGAGATGTATTAAGCCAAAAGATAGCAAAAAGAGCATTGGCAATTGCCGCAGCAGGAGAACATAATATTTTAATGATAGGTTCTCCTGGTTCAGGAAAATCAATGTTAGCTTCTAGGTTTAATACAATATTACCAGCACTTGAAATAGATGAAATGCTAGAAGTTAGTATGATCTATTCAGTCAGTGGGCTTATTAGAAATGGGACTTTGTCTACGGTTAGACCTTTCAGAAATCCTCATCATTCTGCATCATTACCTTCTATTGTAGGAGGTGGTAAAAATTCAAAACCCGGTGAGATTAGTTTAGCTCATTGCGGAGTTTTATTTTTAGATGAATTACCTGAATTCCCAAGGCAAATTATAGATTCTTTAAGACAGCCAATTGAGGATAAAGAAATCTCTATCTCTAGAATAAATTCCAAAATTACATATCCTGCAAAATTCCAGATTCTTGCAGCTATGAACCCTTGTAAGTGTGGATTTTACAAAAGTAAAAAAATATGTAAATGCGGAGATAAAGCAGTTTCGAATTATCAAGGAAAGATTTCAGGGCCAATTATAGATAGAATCGATATAAAAATCTGGATGCAAAATGAAAAATATGATGTTAAAAAACATCAAGAAGGAGAGAAAGATCCCATAAATTCAATATTTTTAAAAGAAAAAGTCTTACAAGCTAGAGAAATTCAAAAAGAAAGATACAAAAATTATAATATAAAAACAAACAATCAATTAGAAGGAGAATTATTGAAAAAATATTGCATACCCAAAACTGAAGACTTACAAAAATTGATATCAGATATTTCAGAAAAAAGAGATCTTTCAATGAGGTCAATAAATAAAATATTAAAAGTTGCAAGAACTGTGGCTGATTTCGAGGAATCACAAGAAATCAATAAAACCCACCTAGAAGAAGCTATTTTCTATAATACAGAGTTTGTGAATTAATCTTAATTTATTGACTTTTACAATGTCTATAATATAACGAGAGAAAGCACCCGTAGCTCAGCTGGATAGAGCGACTGCCTTCTAAGCAGTAGGTCACACGTTCGAATCGTGTCGGGTGCACCAATCTTTACTTCTATCTCTTTAATTATTAAACCTTAAAAATATATTATTATATTTCTTAATTTATATTTTTGTTTTTAATGTGTGTTCTGTTTTGCTCCAATAAAATGGCCTTCTGATTATATCAATAATCGCTAAATAAGCAGAGATAACATGTAATATAAAATATAAAGGAATTATAATAATAATCAGAAATATATCTTTCTTTTTAAAAAGATTGTAATGAATAGATGTTAACATTATAAAGCAAGAGATAAAGATAAAATACAATATAAATATGAAAATTGCTTTTTTAAGTAGAATAAAAAAGAAAGGACTTATTAGAAAATTAAACCAAGAAAACCCCACAAATAAATGAAAAAGAATAAATTGATCTTTTTTAAATTTAAAAGAATCTGTAAAATAAATTATATAAGTTAATATATAACCTTTTATCCACCTAATTCTTTGTTTTAACCAAGATTTTAATTTATAAGGACATTGCTCTTCTGTGTAGCTATTTAAAAAACCAATCTTATAATTCTTTTTTAATAATTTTATAGATATATCCAAATCTTCAGTTACATTATAAGGATCCCAGCCACTAATCTCAAGAATAGTTGACTTTCTGAAGTGATTGCTACTTCCTCCAAGTGGAGTATATTTAAAAATAGCACATAAAGATCTAAGGCTAAAAAGAAACCAATGAAAATATTCAAGATAAAATAATTTTGTTAAATAATTTTGGTTCTTATTATAAAAATGAAGAATAGCCTGAACAGCTCCATATTCTTTATTTTTATCTTTTTCAAAAAAAATTATACTTTCTTTCATCTGAGACGAAGATATTAAATCTTCAGCGTCATAAACTGCTAAAAATTCCCCTCTACAATAACCTAATGCATAATTTAAGGCTTTTGGTTTTGTTCTAGGTATAAAGAAAGGTACCTTTATAATTCTTATATTCTCCTGTAATTTATTTTTATACAAGATTTTCTGTGTTTCAAGATCATCTATTTCAACAACAATCAATATCTCAATCCTTTTCACCGGATAGTCTATTTGAGATAAAGAATTTAACAACTGCGGAATAATATCTTGCTCTTTATATAAACATATCATCACGGAATAAAATGGCAATAGATCATTATTAATATTTATATCTTCTTTAGTTTGTTTAGGTTCAAGAATCGCAAAAAGAGTTAAAAAAACCTTAAATATAATATAAAACAAAGATATAGATAAAAAAATAAAAATCGTATATTTGTTTGTAATAAGCAATAAAACACATACAGATATTATTACAGTAAAAATAACTCTAATTTTCATTGAAAATAGAGCTGTTCTAAAATTGAAATTCTTCAACAGAACTCTTATTCTGTTGAAGTTATTTCCTATATTTATACTTTCTAATAGTTTATGTTTATTTCCCATTAAATATAAGTGTCTGAACTCTTCTTGAGCTTTTCTCTTCTTTTATTTCTAAATTTGAAAGAAATTTTACTCTTCTTTTAACAAAATTATAACTTAACACATCTTCTGAATGTTTTTCAAGATCCCCTACCTCCCCTTCTTCAGTCAAAGGATTATAAATATAATAATTTGCCTTTGATATAATAGAATTATTTTTTATTTTAACATTATTAAAAAAAAACATTAAATTTTTATCAGAAGAATAATAAGCTAAATCAGAGGTAATAGTTGTTTTCCGATCAATTAAACTTAAAATAACATTATTCAAAAATAACATTTCTTTTATTTCGAATTCAGAATGTTCAGAATTAAAAACAATTTTAGCGGCATTTGATTTAACATAATTATTACTGTTACTCTGAAACATCTTTATATTTTCTGTTAATTCTATGATATTCTTATCATAAAATATTTCTGCTATATTTGAAGAAATCTCATTCTCGAATTCCTCCGAATTTGTTTTTTGTCTTTTTTTAAAGAGCATGTTTCCTGTAATTTTTATATAAGAAAAAAATTCTCTTGAAAAAAAAGAATCTCCTTTTAAATAAAAATCTCTATCATTAAATATAAAATTATTAGAACTATTGCAATCATTATTTTTTATATCTAAATTTACATCAGAGCCTTTTATGTAAAATTTTTTATTACTTTCATCTAGGAATTTAAAATTATTTACAATTTGTATTTTCTTTTCTTTCTCGTTAAATACCAGTAGAGGAGTAGGGCCCGAGAATTGTCTATTCTGAAAAGTAGGAAGTTTTATAATATTCTTGAAATGTCTACTTAAATTATTCTTAAAAAATATATTATTTTCTGAAAATACTCTCAATATTTTATCTTGAGATAGTTGTATATATGTTTTTGGTTCATTTGATATTAAAAGAGTATTCTTTTCATTCTTAATAAAATTTGAGATCTCAAGATAAATCTTTTTTTTAATATGTAAATCTATTTGATTTCTCTTTGATAATACAATTGCGACTATCAATCCACCTATTATAAAAAATACACATAAAAATAAAAATATTCTTCTGTTGTAGATTTTTTTATATTGTTTTTTGATATTTTCATCTTTTTTATTTGATTTTTGAAATAAAGTCTTCATAATGAATTAATTTGAAGATATGACATATTCAATTCTCTATATTGTACCAGAAATGATTTCAGGCGGAGTTGAGGTAAATACATTAGAATTCGCGAATTATCTTTCTCAAAAAGATTATAAAATTTCAATATTAACATCTCAAATTAATATGAGGCATCTAATAAATTATAAAGTCAATATCTTATTAAGAGACGTAAAAACTAAAAATCCAATAAAACTAATTCTAAATGCTTTAGCTTTAGTGAAATTCATTCTAAAAAATAATACAGATATAGTACATGTAAAATCAAGAGCTCCTGCTATAAGCGTATTTCTAGCAAGAAAAATCATTAGAAAATTTTATAAAAAAGACTTCAATTTTATATCAACATTTCACGGTTTGTATGGCGTAGATAATTATCTAAAATATAAATATGCAACTTTTATGACGAAAGCAGATATTGTAATTGCGGTATCTGAAAGAGTTGAAAATTATATTATCAGTAATTTCTGCAATCTTGATAAATCCAAACTTTTTAAAATCAATAGAGGTATAGATTTAACGTTATACAATATAGATAAAATACCAAAAGATGATATAATTACAACTTCTAAAGCTCTAGGAATCGATCAGGATCCTTCAAAAAAAATATTACTCTTTCCTGGCAGATTAAGTAAAAACAAAGGGCATTTGTGGCTAATTGAAGCATTATCTAAATTGAAAAGAGATGACTATATTTGTGTTATTGCAACAGGTAGTTCCGAAGAGAGCGATCTTTATAAAGAAATCATAGATTCAATAGAAAAATTTCAATTAAATGAAAGAGTAAGAATAATCTTTAAAATAAAAAATATTAAAGCGGCTTATATGCTGTCTCATATTAGCATGTCTCTGTCGACAAAAGAAGAGTCTTTTGGAAGAGTCCCAATTGAAGCAGCAGCTCTAGGAATTCCCTGTTTGGCCACAAATATGGGGACTTTTAAAATGACAATAATTGATAACTATTCAGGTTGGCTTGTTAATTCTGGAAATATAAAAGAATTAACAGATAAAATTAATGCTATTTTAGATATTTCAGATGATGAGATAACAGAAATTGGTAAAAAAGCGAGAGAATTCATCGAACAAAACTACAACATACTAAATACTTTCTTTGAAACAGAAGAATTGTATAAAAATTTAATTAACAGTTAAGTTTTTCTTTCTGTTCATTTTTTCCAAATTCAACTCTGATTCTGTTTTATTCTCTTTTAAAAATGAAGTTAACTCTTTAAGCACTAAATTAATAGAATTTTCATAATTCTTTCTTTCTTCTTGGGTGATAGCTCCTTTGTTGTCATTAATCCAATCTCTTTCAAACATTATTTCTTCATATAAAGATTTAAATTCTTTTTCATCTTGGTCTAAACTCCCTTTATCTATTTCTTTATTAATTATCTCGGTTAATTTTGAATCTAATTTAAGTATAACTTCTTTTTCGTTAAAATCTAGAATAGATGATTCTTTTTTATATATTTCATTTTGTCTTTTTTTATAGCTAGATTCTATTTCATTTAATATTTGTTGTTGTTCTGCAATAAAATCTTGTGTAATTGCTTTTTCATAATCTTGGATAGCTAATTTGATTCTTTCTTCTTCTATATTTATATATTCTTGAAATTTTGGAAATAGATCAGGCTCTCCTATAACTTCATAATGCCCTGCTTCTTGATTTTCACCTAAAAATTTTATTCTCTTGCTTTCTTCCTTTTCAAAAGAAATTCCGTCTTGACTTCTTTGATAAGAGAATAAATTTGTTAATATACTATCTTCAATAAAACTACCCTCTAAAATACTGTAAAATTCTCTAAATTTTTTAAATGCATCATCTAAAGTATTATCCTCCACTTTTAAATTATCCAAAAGAAATTTATCAAATTCTTCATAAGACATTTCTTCTATTCTCTTTGCTAAATCTTCTCCTAATAGAATTTTTAAATTATAATTGTCTGTATTATTGTAACTGTCAATTAAAACAGACCAAAGAGCACAATTATTTTGACTGCCTGGGATTTTTATTGCTCCTTCTTTCATAAATACAAATTAGATTGTACCTTGTAAAATGTTAATTATCAAATAATATTAATAATTTATAATTTATGACTGTAGAATTAAGATGTAGAGTATTTTTCTAAAACTAGAGAGACCGTATTTTTAATTCTAAATATCATATTTTGTCTTTGATCTTTACCTAGAAGCCCTCTTGCATCAAGTATATTTAAAGTGTGGCTAGCATTTAAAGCTTCCGAATATGCTAGATAGATTTTGTTGTCTTCTAAAAATTTATTAGAATTTTCCAAGTAAATCTCAAAATCTTCTTTTAGTTTTTCGTTATCTCCTTGAAAAAATTGATTATAAAAATGAAAATCACTTTCTTTTTCTTCTGGGTGAAAATCTTTATAAGCATGATTTTCATTCCATTCTAAATCAAATATATTTTGTTTATTTTGAAGATATAAAGCTAATCTTTCCATTCCGTAAGTTAACTCGACAACTGGTAAAATTAAATCAATTCCACCTATTTTTTGCATATAAGTAAATTGACAAATTTCCATCCCGTCGCACCATACTTCGTAACCTATTCCAGAAGCTCCAATTGATGGATTCTTCCAGTTATCCTCAAGAAATCTTATATCATGTTCTTTTAAATTTAAACCTAGAGTTTCAAAACTTTTTATACATAATTCTTGTATATTTTTAGGTGTTGGTTTTAGGATTACTTGCATTTGATAATATGCTCCAACTCTGTTTCCTTGATTTATTGTACGAGAATCAGAGGGCCTCAAACAATATTGCAATTGACAAATATTCCAATTTTTTTTACCTAGAACATTAAAAGCTGTCTGTTCACAAAGAGTTGCAGCACCGACTTTTGATATATTCCCAGGAATGAAGGCACAATTATTTTCTACCCAAAAATCGCTTAATTTTTTTATCATTTCTTGGAATGTAATTAATGTCTTCACGATATTTATATTAATATATAATAGAAATATTTTATTTACAATAAAAGCAAGTTTTTGTATTTAAATTTAAAATATTCTTGTAAAATAAAATCAATTCTTTAAACAAAAATAATGATAACAATATACACGGATGGCTCTTGTATAAATAACCCTGGAAAAGGAGGCTGGGCTTTTATATTAATATACGGAAGCTCTAAAAAAGAAATAAAATTACAAGGAAATGAAGTTAAAACAACAAATAATAGAATGGAAATATTAGCCTCTATAAAAGCATTGGAGCACTTAAAACAGGAAGAAATCGAGGAAGAAATAGAAATATTTACAGATAGCAATTATTTAAAAAATGGAATAACAATTTGGATTGAAAATTGGATTAAGAATAATTGGAAAACAGCAAGTAAAAAGCCGGTATTAAATCAAGATTTATGGATTAGATTATTTGATCTAACTCGAGATTTTCAAATTAAATGGAACTGGGTAAAAGCTCACAATGGAAATAAATATAATGAGATAGTTGATAGTATGGCAAAACAGTCCGCTTTAAACTGAATAAAACAAAAGTTCTATACCTATTGCATTTATTAATACATTGCTCATTTTCATCTTACCGCTTTGAATAGGTCTTAAATTGACAAAAGCATTAGTCGTGTCCTCAAATGCTGTCTTATTATACATTTCTATAGTTGGAATAAATGTAGTTCTCCAAAAAATATTTATAACTGTATTCTGCCCAATGCCAAACCCAACACCTAATGTAGCGTTAAAAGTTGGTAAAATTAAATTAGAACTTAAAAAATAACTATCTTTTGAAAAACCGTAACCAATTCCAATCCCTAAACCAAAAAAAACAGATAATTTACCAGAGAAAAAACATCCTCTTAAATAATTGTTAAGTGACAACATCATAATATCAACACTTATAGCTTGCCCTGAAATTTTAAAATTATGACCATATAAAGATGAGATTGAATTTAACTTACTGTTTATCGGCAGATATTGTAATTCAACTTCGAAACTATAATAACTAGGAAAAGCATAACCCACGGCAAATGCAAAAGACGGCATAATTCTTAACGAACCAGAACCCTGAAAAATATTATAATCTATCGTGTCTCCTCTTGAATTTAAAAGTTGCGTCTCCATTCCGCCAAAGTTAAAAGAATAAGGGAAAGTTACCATTAACTTCACACTTCTATAAGCACCGGACATTTTTGATATATCTTCATCAAAGTCAAAAATACTCTTAATCTTAGAGAATATACTAGGCTCATCATCTCCTTTCAAGTCTATTCCTGACTTTAAGATTTGGGAAGTGGAATTATTTTTTAAGTCTTCTGAATCTATTTTAGTGTCTGTTTTATTTAAATTAACTTCATTAGAAGATAAATTAATATTCTTAGTTTTGATATATTCTTCAAATGTTTTTTTATCTATATATTGATATTCTGATGAAATATTAGATTTATCTTTCTGTTCTTCAAGCTCTACACTGTAGTGGAAATCTTTTTGATTTGTAATATCTAAATCTGTTCCTGTTGCTTTAAGATTATCTATCAATAAAGAATAATTTAGAATAAAGATAAAAAAATAAAACATAACAAAGTATTATAGAAAAAAATAGTTTAAAGTCAAAAATTGTATTTATTAAGCTAGGTTCATCTTTTTTAAATTGTTATATAATATCGCCATAGATGCTGCATATAGAGTAGATTTATTATATTTTAATAAAACTTTAAAATTAGAACTAGAAAGAAAATAATCTTTATTATTGACTTCATTATTAATATCTGGTGCAATTAAAACAAATTCTAGGTCTTTGATGTTAATATTTTTATCTTCAAAATTAACATCAACACCCATATTATTCCAATCTTTTATATTTTTTGAAACATTAAACCCAACATTACAAATATCTAAATCTTCTGGAATTTTAACATCAATTAAAATTGGCATTCTGTATGTCCAGCCCATTTTATTCAGAAAATTAGCAGTAGAAGAAACTGAATCTTCAACAGAATATAGATCTATTTTATTTGCATCTTCTTTATATTTTACACCATATTTTACTATGTTTTCAGGCATAAATTGAGTTAAACCAACTGCACCAGCCCAAGAGCTAAAAGAACTAATCTTTAAAATTTTTTTATCCACTAATTTTGCAAAATAAATCAAATTACTCATAAACATATCACCTCTTAATGTTCCTTTAAAATTTATACTCAAAGTATAAAGAGCGTCTACAATTCTATAGCTCCCAATAACGGTCCCTAATTTTGTCTCAAAATACATTACCGATAAAAGAATTTCTTTTTCGATTTTATATCTTTCTTCTACTTTATTAAAAATCTCCTTATTTGCTTTGTAAAAATTAGATATTCTCTCTAGAGTTTCATTATTGTTTACTTTGTAAATATCATTAGAATAATATCTAAAATCTTTCTTTATTTCAGCTTGAGAATTCTGTTTTTTTATAGGTTCTTCTAGGTATTTTGCATTATTTAATATTGATTTTATAGTACTTTCAGATATTCTATTTTTCTTAAGTTCTATTTGTAAATAATTCTTAAATTCAGGTTCGTTAATTGATCTCTCCTGAAAAATATTATTATTTATAAAAGTATTAGGATTTTTCTTTTTACAAGAAGAATAAGTATTAAAATCAATTAAATTTATTTTAATATCTTTTCTGTCTTCTAATTTTATTACTTCTGCATTTAATATAAAAGAGGAAACAATGAACAATAAATACATCATAATTTAAAAAACCCCTATTGGACGCAAACAATTCACTCGGTCTCATGTAAAACCTATTATGATGTTATTCTCTTAACGAAAATCGATCATCAAATCAAAAAAAAATTCGTAAACCCTGGATAATTGTTCTTTATCGTACCAAAGAGGCTTAAATATACTTTAACTTCTGTCAATCTTATTGTCAAATATTTTTTTAACGGGATTATATACTTTACAAAATCATTATTCATAAAATATCAATTTTTATCAGTCTTTTGCTCGCTTAAATTCTTAATAGTTTTATTCATTTTATCCTTGTTTGGGTTATCACATTTTTTCTCAAAACTGAAGCTTTTGTTTTTATTTTTTCTTTATAAGGTATTTGTTTTTTCATATTTTTCTAAAATTTATCATATTTTGATGATGATTTATTTTATATACCTAAAGATAAATATTACGCGGATCTTTCTAATTCTAAAGAATGTGCAGAAATTTTAGAAAAAATGTCTCCAAAATATAAGGCTATCAATTTTATTAAAAAAATAAAAAATCTCAAAGATCTAGTAAATAATCCTGATTCTAATTATAGAGAAGAATCGGCTTTTAAAGAAGGTATAGAAATTTTAAACGAATTCGAAAAAATGACACATATGGAATTTAAAACAAAAAAGAAATAAAACTAATTGGAGGTATTTTTAATTATAATGACGATTATAAAAAAGATAAAATAAATAAAAATTTAATACCTAGCTCATTAAAAAGAGAAATTAAAGAAGAACTCGGAAATATTAATATTGAAAATAGCTTTTTATATCAAATTATTTTAAATAGAGACACAAATCATATTAATTTTATCTTTAAAATAAAAATAAAAGAAATATTTTTAATTTAAAACAAAATAAAAAAGAAATTATCTCTTTATTTTTGATAAAAAAAGAAATAATAGAATTTCCAAATATTCAAAAATACACTATATCAAAATTATTACGATTTATATTAACCCCTCATTCAAATCCTTGAAATCCTTGTATAAATAAGACATATCAAGGATTTTTATGTTATCTAATGCAAACATAATTTTATTTACTGCCTGTTTCCCCGCCTCATCGTTGTCAAGATAGAGTTTTATTTTTGCATAATTTTCTTTATTTTCTTTTATAAAATCAAGTGTTTTATCAAGCATTGAGAGGGTATTTAAAACAATAACATCATCTTTTAAATCTTGATAATTTTTAAAAGAATTTACAGTGAAAAGAGAAAGAAAGTCAATAAAGCCTTCAAATATCAAAAGTGTTTTATCTTGGTTTTCTTCCTTTATTATGCTTGTTATGTCTTTTGGAGAGCCTTTTAAACTTCCTTTAAAAAACTTATTTCTCAGTTCAAAACCTCCGCTGTCGTTTTTAAAACCCAGGGCAAAATAGGTTTTTTCGTCTACTTTATACCGAACTTCTTTTAAATAGTGTCTTGCAATATCAATATTGATTTTTCTTGATTGCAAATATTCAATTAAAGCCTCGTTTTGAAGGTCTTTTATTTGCTGTATGACATTTTCATTTTTAACTTTTTGTAAAACATCATTCTTTAAGCTTTGGAGGTGTTTTTTTTGCAAGAATGTATCTTTACCGCCGACAAGGTCTGAAAGTTCTTGTAAAGCCTCTTGAATGGTGAAATTTCGCAGGTTCATAATGAGGTCAATCGTGCTTCCTCCTGTATGGCTTCCGTGGTCGTACCAGAGATTTAATTTTGTGTCTACTTTAAAAGAGGGGTATCTTCTTTTCTCAAAGGTGATAAATACCAAACTTCACTTCCTTTTGTTTTTTTGGATTGTAGCCCAGTTTTTCAAGAATATCGGTGATTGCAATTTGTTTTGCTTCTTGGATTTTCATTTAGATTTCGCTTAACAATTTAATATGCCCGAATGCTTTTGTTTTTGCTTCGTGTTTTTTATCAATTGTTAAAAAATCACAATCATTTTCAATTGCTAAAATATGATAAGAAACATCATAAAAACTTGGAAAACCTGACTTTGGATTTGAAGTTTTTTGTATCATTTCTTTTGATTTTCTAATAAGATGATTATCAAGATTTACTTCTTCTAAATTAAAAGATTTATAGACATTTAAAAGATTTTCTACAAAATCAAGGTCTACATTATACTTTTGAGCAATATAAAAAATTTCATAAGTAAAAACAGACGGCACGAGAATTTGCACATTATTTAAAGAAATTTCTTTAATATATTTTCTTACCTTTTCAAAACCTTCTTCATCAAGAAAAAGTTTTGCAAAAACACAGGCATCTATAACAATTTTATTCATATATTTTTTAAATTATTTCTACTTCTAGTCTCTATTTCTCCCCTCTTGCAAAGTTTCATAAATACTTTTACCATTTGTTTTAAATGTTGGCAAATTATCAAGCATTTTTAAAAGTTTTTGCTTCCTTTCTTCTTGCTCTTTTTCTTGGTGTAATTTCGCAATAGCTTCATTAATAAGTTTTGTTCTTTGTCCCCTTGGTTGTCTATTAAGCCAGTTTTTATTCTCTTCAGTAAGATACAAACTTGTTCTTTCAATTTGTTTTTCTACAGTTTTCATATTTAAAAATTATGTAATATATATATGTTATGGTATAGCATATATTTTATATGTCAAGCAAAATTTATTTTTTATAATTTTATTCTCTTAACTCTTCAATTTCTTGATAATGATTATCAGAGAATTTATGAGTATCTACATAATGAATGAGAATTGAAATCATAGCTGAAACACAACCATTTTATGCGATAAATAAATATACATGGCAATAAACCATTTTCTTAATGGCACATTACTGTCTTGAAATATAGCTTCAACTCTAACAGAATATTTACCTTTGGTAAATAAGAATCATTGCAACCACAATAATGACAAGGAATATTATTTTTAATTCTTCTATTGTATAAATATTTTATGCAATCAATTTCCGTTTTAAAGAAATTTATTAATTCAATTAAATTCTTAAATTTCATATTATTACTATATCAATCAATTAATTATAATAATAATGATATAAAATTAGAAATCAAGAAAAAGAGGGTCAAATTCTTTAATAATCACCAAGAAAATTGATAAAATGCCTGAAAATACAAGTAAAAATATGATTCTAGAGATATTAAGATAGTTGAAATAGACGAATTTTGAACGTTTTTGAAGAGAAAGCCATCACGTGATTTAGACATTACTGTTCATCAAAAACCACCAGTTTTTGCTTCCCCAAAACTTTTTATCTGTTATCATTAAAATATGAATTCAATAAATTGTTTCTACAATACCTATGAAACCCTTATAACTAAAGCCCTAAAGAATAATCTAACAGAAAAAGAAATTCATGATGAGATTCACA
>JAVKNF010000027.1:0-25698 GCA_031537795.1 Candidatus Deianiraeaceae bacterium
ATATTCGCAATATCATAATAAGGGCTGTCAATAGCGGCGGACTCTAAGTCAACAAGAGGAGATTCTTTGCCATCAAAAAGAATATTATAAGTTAAATCTCTGTGACAAAAAACTTTTTTAATATTTATTTTATTCATAATATCGTGAATTCTAATTAAATTTTGCTCAAGCATTAAATACTCTTGAAGCGTGATATATTCTTTAATTAAAGGCAATCTTTGTTTTATAATTCTATCGAAAATATCATCTTCATATCTAGAATTCCCTATTTTATCAAATGTTACACTATGCATTTTTTTTAATCTATTTGATAAATCTTTAAGAAATAATAAATTGATTTTATTATTCGAAGATATTGATTTATTATCAATATATTTCATAACAATAAAAGAATTTTTTGAATCTTTGTAAAAAAGAAAAGGAGATAAATGCTTTTCTTTGACAAGATATCAATTAAAATATATTTCTTTTTTTACATCTTCTGAAGATTTATTTTGCAATATTCTAAAGACGTATTCGTTATTTTTATTTTTTGTATAAAAAATTAGATTTTTGTCTATTGAATAACCTGTCAAAGAAAAGCATTTATCTAGTTGATCTTTTGTGAAGATGCTCCAATATTTTTCCTCAAAAATAGCACAATCAGAATAAGAAGAAAAAGATAACAAAGAAAATAATAATATATTTCAAAACATAAAAAAATAAAATTGTAAATCTACTATTTGTTATTCAAACTTGGCTACGACCTACTCTGCCAGGCTTAAAAGCCAAGTACCATCGGCGCTGATGCGTTTCACATTGGAGTTCGAGATGGTATCCCGTGGTTCCACATCGCTATAGCAGCCAAGATTGAATAACAATGAATAAAAGTTAAATAATATCATATAATTTTTGACTATTCGATTAAACATTAAAACAAATTGCAATTTTTACACTGCATATTTGAAATCAATAACAAATCAATCGAGCGATTAGTAACAGTTAGCTGAAGGTATTACTACCCTTACACACCTGTCCTATCAACGTCGTAGTCTTCGACGGCTCTAATTGGGAAACCTAATCTTGCAGTATGTTTCACACTTATATGCTTTCAGTGTTTATCACTTCCGTGCGTGGCTACCCAGCTATGCTCCTGGCGGAACAACTGGAACACTATTGGCACGTCCAACTTGGTCCTCTCGTACTAAAGTCAGCTCTGCTCAAGTTTCCTAACGCCCACGGTAGATAGGGACCGAACTGTCTCACGACGTTCTGAACCCAACTCACGTACCACTTTAATCGGCGAACAGCCGAACCCTTGGGAGCTTCTTCGCCCCCGGGATGTGATGAGTCGACATCGAGGTGCCAAACAGCGTCGTCGATATGAGCTCTTGGACGCTATCAGCCTGTTATCCCTAGAGTACCTTTTATCCGTTGATCGATGGCCCTTCCACGCGGTACCACCGGGTCACTATGACCGACTTTCGTCTCTGCTCGACATGTACGTCTCGCAGTCAAGCGGGCTTATGCCATTGCACTCAAAAGCTGGATTTCCAACCCAGCTGAGCCCACCTTTGTACGCCTCCGTTACGCTTTGGGAGGCGACCGCCCCAGTCAAACTACCCACCATACACTGTCTCAAATCCGCTTTACGGACCTTGGTTAGATATTAAAAACTAAAAAAGTGGTATTTCAACGATGACTCCGAAGCAACTAGCGTCACTCCATCAAAGTCTCCCACCTATCCTACATATTCGATTTTTAATATCAATATAAAGCTATAGTAAAGGTTCATAGGGTCTTTCCGTCTAGCCGCGGGTATATCGCATTGGCGCGACAAATTCAAATTCGCTGAGTCTATCCTGGAGACAGTGGGGAGATCGTTACGTCACTCATGCGCGTCGGAACTTACCCGACAAGGAATTTCGCTACCTTAGGACCTTCAAGGTTAAGGCCGCCGTTTACTGGGACTTCGATTCAGAGCTTGCACCCCTCCTGTTAATCTTCCAGCACCGGGCAGACGTCAGATTCTATACTTCCCGTTAATCCGGTTTGCAGAACCTTGTGTTTTAGATAAACAGTCGCCACCCCCATTTCTGTGCCGCCTCTCAATAGTTACCTAAAGAAAGGCCATCCTTTTTCCGAAGTTACGGATGTAATTTGCCGAGTTCCTTCAGGATAGTTCTCTCATTCACCTTAGTATATTCTACTCAACCACCAGTGTCGGTTTACGGTACGGCCTATACGCTGGGCTATTTCTCGAAGCTTTCAACATTGCATCTAGAATCCAATAACCAGATACAAATAAAGAAAACCCGTCACTTCCAGCAGGCTCAGGAATATTAACCTGATTTCCATCGGTTACCCCTTTTGGGTTGGCCTTAGGTACCGGCTAACCCCACGCAAATTCTTTTAACGTAGGAAACCTTGGTTATTCGGTGTGAACGTCTCTCACGTTCATTACGCTACTCATGCCAGCATTCTCACTTCTGATACCTCCAGCAACTCTTACCGAGTCACCTTCACAGGCTTACAGAACGCTCCGCTACCGATTGTAGAGATTATTAATATACGATATATACTTATAGAAAATAGAAAAATTTATTATTTAAAAAAAATTAATAAAATCTATTCAAATAGAACTACGTACATTAAAAATCTCTACAATCCCGTGTCTTCGGTGAATTACTTTAGTCCCGGACATCTTCGGCGCATACAAACTAGACTAGTGAGCTGTGACGCTTTCTTTAAGGGATGGCTGCTTTCAAGCCAACCCCCTAGCTGTTATAGTTTATACACCTCCTTTAATAACACTTAGTAATCACTTAGGGACCTTAGACGACGGTCTGGGCTCTTTCCCTCTCGACCATGGAGCTTCTCCCCCACAGTCTGTTTCCCGTGATAAGTTAGACAGTATTCGGAGTTTAATTGGATTTAGTAGGATTTTACTCCCCCTCACCCATTCAGTAGCTCTACCCCTATCTAATATTTACACGAGACACTACCTAAATAGTTTTCGCGGAGAACCAGCTATATCCACGCTTGATTAGCCTTTCACTCCTATTCACAAGTCTTCCACAACTATTGCAACAGCATATGGTTCGGCCCTCCAATAGCTTTTACACTATTTTCAGCCTGCTCATAAATAGCTCGCAGTGGTTTCGGGTCTATTGCAGCAGACTTAATCGCCCTATTAAGACTCGCTTTCGCTACGCCTACACTTTAAAAGATTAAGCTTGCCTACTACAATAACTCGCTGGCCCATTATGCAAAAGGTACGCCATCACTCGGATAAATCCAAGCTCTGACTGCTTGTAGGCAATCGGTTTCAGTATCTATTTCACTCCCCTAACCGGGGTTCTTTTCACCTTTCCCTCACGGTACTAGTTCACTATCGGTCATTGTCGAATATTTAGCCTTGGAGGGAGGTCCCCCCATATTCAAACGGGATTTCTCGTGTCCCGCCTTACTCAAGTCTAATATAATTTTTTACCCATACGAGACTATCACTCTATATTATTTGTCTTTCCATACAATTCTGGTTTTTATTATATTAGCACTGGGCTGGTCCCATTTCGCTCGTCACTACTTTGGGAATCTCGGTTGATTTCTTTTCCTTCAGTTACTTAGATATTTCAGTTCTCTGAGTGTTGCTTCTTTAACCTATGTATTCAGTTAAAGATACCGTAAACGGTAGGTTCTCCCATTCGGAAATCCACGGATTAACGCTTGTTGACAGCTCCCCGTGGCTTATCGCAGTCTGCTACGTCCTTCATCGCTTGACAATGCCTAGGCATCCACCAATTGCCCTTACGTAATTTGTAAGAGATTTCAAAATATGCAGAGTAAAAATTACTTTATACTCTGATATTTAATGTTTAACTTTTTATTTAATTTTTGAAATTAATTAGAATAACTAATTTCGAATTTGAATTTTTTTAGAAAAACTATGATGTGTTTAAAATAAATTAAACACACTATGATTTTATTTTAACTTTTATTCAGTAGATTCACAATTTTTTGCACTGGAAAAACCAATGCAAAAAACTAATCCACTATATTTTTTAATTGTCAAATAAAATTTTACTTATAATAATAATTCGATGATTTATTACAAAATAAAGATAATCCAATTAAACTTCAACTCATTAATTCTTGAGATTTAGAGATATTATTTAATTCTGACTTAATATCAAATTCGAGCTTCATATCATCTGTCTGAATTTCAACTTCTTTATAAAAAATAGGAAGCCATCTTCTAGGATCATCACTCTGAATATCTTCTTTTATATTTAAGATTTGATTTCTTGTATCAAAATTATCTGACAAAATATTAAGTATATTATCACAACCTGATAAATTTAAAGTTGCACTGACGTCAAAAGAGCCTTGATGAAATAGAAATGCATGATTAATTTTTGATAAATTATTAATTGTTAAAGTTTGATATTTTTCTAAAGAGAAAATATTTTGATAATCAATATTAACTTTTTGATTTCCAAAATGAACAACAGTTGAAGAATTTATAATTGAAGTAAAAGAATTACTACTTGAATTTCTTAACAAGAAATTCTCAATCTTAAATATAAATATGACATTATTTTTTGCGGCTAAATTAATGATATTTTGTATTTTGGATCTAAAAAAGATGTCTTTGAAAAGAAGAAATGGCTCGTCTAAAATTACAACCTTTATTTTATCTGTCTTTTTTAATATTATTTGATTTAATATATGAAAAACAATTAAATTAAGTAATTGTTGCTCTTTTTGAATAGTGTGGTCTAGGTAAATACCAATTGAATTATCTTGCTCTTGAAGAAAAAGATCCTGTTTATTATCAAACAAATAATAATGAGAGCCAATTGAATGCCATTTATCTAAATGTATATCAAGCTCTTTCTCTTTAAAAAGCCCTCTAAATTTATAAAGTGTCATTTCTGAAGAAATAGATATTTGCTTTGAAATATCTTTTACGTCTTCAATAATTTTGCTATTTATTAAAGTGTTTGAAGCAGAAATTAAAAGCAAAAGCACTTCAGAAATTATTCTTTCTTTTTCTTCAATTGATACAAAAGATAGGTTTAAAGGATTAAAAAAAGCAGTATTGAATGTCTTATTCATAGAAACTTGGTAATATTTCCCAGAGATTGAAGAGAAAAAAGAGCTAGACTTACTAGATAAATCTATACTGTATATCTGAACATCCTCAAGTTCATATTTTAAAATAGAGCTAATAAAATTAGCCAAAACAGTTTTCCCCGATAAATTAGGCCCCGATATAACTATATTCTGATTCTCAATAGGTACACCAAATGATATAGGATTTGATTTTAAACTACTTAATTTAAAAAATATTTTTGATTTCCAGAATAAATCTAAATTAGGTAAAGAAGGAGTATAGCTATAAGCAAAAAAAGCAAAGTCCCTCATACCGGTGATGGTCAATCTTCTGTTAAATTTAAAATTTCCAGGGAAAATTGAGTAAAAAACAGAAGCACATGATATGTCCTCTTTAATTGCTAAAAGGCCGTATTCTTTAAATTTAGAATCTATAAAATCATACAACAATGAACTCTTAATTTTATTGTCATTTATAAAAACGAAAGAAATAGAAGATTTAATTAAAAAATTTTCCTGCTCTTTTATAAAATTTAAACCTGTCTTTTTTAAAAAAGACTCATCTTCGATGCTATCTAATAAAGAAATTTGGTCTTGGAATATTTCTTCTCCTTTTTCAAAATTTATATATTCAAAATATTCAGAAATTATCATTTCAGAAGGTATATTTATAATATCTTGAAGAGTTTTAATGTTGATTGAACTTTTTTCTTTTAGAGAAAAAATTGCAATTTCTTTAATTGAAGAATTCATCTCATTTTTAATTTCAATTTGAGAATTTTGAATCTTAAATTTTGAGTTATTAATTTGTTTGTCTATACTTATATCTGCAATAGGATATTCTTCAGTTGATAAATTTGCAAAATAACCAAAGAAACTAATTAATTCAGAATAAGATAAATCATTCTTGGAATAAGAAGTTAAAATTCTCGGGCTGTATAAATCCATTTTTTTTACTATATTTAAACAAATATCTCTTAATTCCGATGAAATAATTTCAATGTTAGACCAAAAATTATTATCTAAATCAGTAAATAAACCAAAGACAGAAGGTTTTATGTTAGGACCTCTTTTAATTATTGTGACGCAAGTTACAATTGAATGATTATTTAAAAGCCTCTCCTTTTTAGTGTATCTTTCCTTCAGATTCTGCAAGAAATAAGAATTATGTCTTATTTCTTGAGCTTCAGAAGAATTTCTTTCTTTTTTAATAGTGTGTATCCAAACAGCGATATCTAAAGATGCCGCATACTGGCTAATTGAATCTACTAAATACTTTCTAAATCCGTCTTCTTGATTCAATCTAAAATCCTCTATTTCAAATTCTATAACTTGACCTATATCTCCATTTTTATTTAAAAATATATCATTGTCAATTAAACAAGCTTGAGGGAAAAAATCATCATCTATTTTTTTAAAAGAATCTCGAAAAGCAGTTTCTTTGAAAAAACTCATAAAGATTTACTACTTCGAATGAGGAGGTAGTTTTTTATATTTATATTCTTCGTGCTTTCTGGTTGTAGGATTGTATTTTCTTAAAGAGAAAGATTTCATACTTCCAGAATCTTGATTTTTAGGATTAGCAGAAGTTATGTAATAATAACTTTTTTTACTGTCGACACTTGTCAATAGGAATTTTTCTTGTACTTTTTTTCTCTTCACAAAACGTATTTAATAAAATTAATACTAAAATGATTTATTTTAAATGTCAAATATTTTGTTCTGGTATTAGATTTATAAAAAATTTGACAATTATTTTTATAATTAATATTTAAATTATTAGAAATAGTTAGTAAATTAAATTATGAAAGTAAAAAAAGTGAAAAATTTAACATTAGGAGTTGTATTAGCATCTTCTATATTTGTATCTTGTGCTTCTAATAAAAATGTAAATGAAGAAAGAAAAACATACACTCTTACGGAGCCAGCCAAAGAAGTAAAAAAAGAAGAAAAGAAATTTGATTCTGAAAGAGCGTATTATGCTTTCAATTCCTATAAATTGTGCGCTTCTTGCGAGCATAATAAAAAAATACTAGAGCAAATTACTTCAGATGTAAAATCTTCAAAATCAGACTCTTTAAAAATAGAAATTACAGGTCATGCTGATGAAAGAGGTACTTTTGAATACAACGATATTCTCTCAAGAAAGAGAGCAGAATCTGTAGCTGATTACATCAAAGAAAAAACTGGAAAATCTTCAATCGTTTTGTTTAAAGGAAAGAGAGAGCCTATAGTTAAAAATGCTACAACAGAAGCGGAGCATAAAAAAAATAGAAGAGTTGAAATTGTAATTTCAGATTTTTAATTTTAGAATTATTTAATTAGTTATATTGTATATTTATAACTAAATTATTAATGAAAAACATAAACAATTTAATAAATTTTGTTTCAACTTTACCTTCTTTAGGGCAAAAGTCTAGTACCAGAATAGTTCTTAAGATGCTAGAAAACAAAGAATTGATGATGTATAATCTTGCAAAACTCCTTAAAGAAACTGCGGATGTTGTAAAAAAATGCAAAGATTGTGGAAATTTAGATGAATCCGAAATTTGTACTATTTGCAATAATTCTTCAAGAGATAAAACAAAAATTTGCCTAGTTAGCAGTGTTGTTGACTTGTGGCAAATTGAGAAATCTGAATCTTATAAAGGTTTATATTATATTTTTGATTTAACTGACAATTTTTATGATAACTCAAAACTTTCATTTGAGATTGAAAAATTAATTAATTTTATCAAAAATAATAAAATAGTTAAAGAAATAATATTAGCTTTTAATTTAGATGTAAAAACTCAAACTATTTGTTCTTATATATCAGACACTTTATTATCTTTAAAAGAAAATAAAAAATTGAATTTTGAAATTACAACTTTAGCAAAAGGAATTCCAGTTGGTTCTTTATTAGAGTATATAGACGAATCAACAATCTCTCTTGCGATATCACAAAGAAAAGTTGTTCAGCCCTAAGACATATAGCCATCTCCCCGTTCTGGTTCTCTTTGGAGCATAGTATTTAGATTATTAATAGAAGTATTTTTTTGGCCAGAGGTCAAATCAACTTTACAGCTTTCAATTGAATCTCCTTCAAATGTAACTTGCAATCTTTTAGTGCGCAATCCTATGGATCCTAAACTATTTGTCTTGAAGATGCGATGTTTGTATTTTTTCATCTCTTTTTGAAAATCTACAGAATACCGCATCATACTCTTTATTGCATCTCCATCATAGAAATCTACTTCAATTTTCTTATTTATAGATTCTTGAATTTCTTGTGCTTTCTGTGTTTGTTGTGTGGAGTATGTTCCTTGAAGATATAAGGGAGCTAATAATCTAGAAAATCCACCGTATTGTTTTGCTATTTCATGTACAATGCCCGCTAATTTAGAATCTATGCTATGCTTGTCTATTAATTTTCTTATTATAGTTTTAGAATCAAATTCAATTGTAGATATATCTTTTTCTGCATCAGTTAAGGTTTCAGTATCTCCTTTCTCTTGAACCGCTTTTTTTTCTCTTTCTTCTAAAAATAATTTTCTTAATTCTCGAAAATCATGATTACCAATCGGCTCATAATGTCCATTTAAAAGAACAATTACTGGTTCTCCATCTTTTAACAAAACTCTTCGCGTGGAATCAAGTTTATATCCAAACTCTTTTGCCATTAGTTCGTTAGTAATTTCTGCTTCTTCTCTATCTTTTATATTTGTTATTGTTTCTATTTTTTTTCTTTTCCATAGATTAAAAAATTTATTTAGAATAGAATCAGGTTCGTAAACACTCGCTAATAATTTATCTAATCCTATATATGCATCAAGAGTACGACTAGTCTCATCTAATTTAGTTCGAAAATCTTCTACTACTTTCTTTTCTTCCACACTAATATTGTCTAGATTAGAAAAAAATTTACTTATAATTCTCTCAATTTTCTGTGCTGTGTTTTCAGGCTCTGTATCTATATAAAATTCTGCTATTAGAGCAGAAAGAAGTCCACAATGATTATGAATAGAAGGAACTAATATTAATTTATTTACATCTAGCTTACTTAATGCTTCTTTAGTTTTATCAATATCAATTTTTGATCCTTCCATAACTCTAAACATAAACATTATATTTAATTTTTAATAAATGTCAATTGTTGTTGTTCTTTTTTTGGGAACTATATATTTATTGCCCCTAAATAATTCTTGACATTTACATTTTAAGTCTTTATACAAATAAAACTTAATGAATTTAATTTATGAAAAACTTTAAAAATATAATAGATTTAGTAAATTTCTTTAACTCAGAAGAAAAATGCCATCAATTCTTAAAGTTTATCTTATGGTCAAATGGTAAAAAATGTCCTTGTTGCGGAAGCGATAAAATAACAGAATTTAAAACAAATTTTAAAAGAAATAGATGTCAAAAATGTGAAGTTGACTTTTCCCTTCGCAAGGGAACTATATTTGATGACAGCAAAATAACACTTCAAAAATGGTTTATGGCAATTTACTTAATAGGTTCAAATAAAAAAGGAATATCAAGCGTTGCATTAGCAGAGCAAATTGGTATTACTCAAAAAAGTGCATGGTTTATTTTGCATAGAATAAGAAATGCAAGCAATACAAACTTTTTTCAAGAACCATTAAAAAACGAAGTTGAAATTGACGAAGCTTACTTTGGCGGAAAGGCTGAAAATATGCACATGTCAAAAAGAATCAAAGCAAAAGGAGTTTATAAAAAAACTGCCGTTCTAGGAATGATTGAAAGAAATAATAAAGTAAAAAAAGAAATATATAACAACATAGAAGAAGGTTCAATTTTAATGACATACGAGCATAAAGCTTATCAATCAATTTCAAATAGCTATAATCATAAAATTGTTAATCATTCAGCTGGTGAATATGTAAAAGAAGGTTTCACAAATAAAAGAGGAAAGAAAAGAAAAGCTTTTAAAATACATACAAACACTATTGAAGGCTTTTGGAGTCATTTGAAAAGGTGTATTTTTGGAGTTTATCACTGGGCTTCAAATAAACACATGCAAAAATATTTGAATGACTACTCTTTCAAATATAATACTAAAGACCTACAAAATAATGAAAGATTTACTATGTTTTTACAAAATGTTATGAGTAATAAACTAATGAGTAATAAACTAATTTATAAAGATTTAATTTCTTGTTAATATGACTCAAGCTTTTTTAATTCCACAAATGCACAATAAATCGTTTTTAGAAAATATGCAAAGGTTGTGTAATGTAAAAATTGATAAATCTTTTAAAATAATAAGTTTATTTTCAGGAGCCGGTGGAATGGATTTAGGATTTAAGCAAGCTGGTTTTAATATTATTTTTGCAAATGATTTTGACAAAGATGCTTGTGAGACTTATAAGAAAAATATTGATGATAATATTCTTAATTGTGATATATCTAAAATTCAAGATTGTGATATTCCAAAGGAAATAGATGTTTTAATTGGCGGTTTTCCTTGTCAAGGATTTTCAATTGCAAATAGAAATAGAAATATAGATGACGAAAGAAATTCTTTATACAAAGAAATGATAAGATTTATTAAAATATCAAATCCTAAAATTATTGTTGCTGAAAATGTAAAAGGCATACTATCTTTAGGCGGTGGAGTTATTTTTAAACAGATACAAAAGGATTTGAGGGATTTAGGTTATGAAGTTGATTATAAACTTGTCAATACTGCTTACTTTGGAGTTCCACAAACAAGAGAAAGAGTGATTATAATCGCAAACAAATTAGGAATTAAAAATTTATTTCCACAAGAAACTCATAATGAAAGTAATTTTATATCAACAAAAGAAGCTTGTGAACATTTATCTAATGTAAATATTAGCTACAATCCTATTAAAATAAAAAAAGATATTATATACAATCATATTGCAGCAACAAATGTTCATGATAAATTTTGGGGGAGAAAACATGATATAAAACAAGAAGATATATGTGATTATTTAAAAGAATGGAGAAAAAAAGCAGGAATTTCAACTAAAAAAATTGATGATATTTTTGGCTATAAACATACAGCTGGTCATTGGTTTAGAAAAGATAATAATTCAGGTTCAATTCCAAAGCCTAGTGATTGGTGGAGGTTAAAAAAAATATTAAAATTTGATGATAAATATGATAAACAAGTGACAGAATTGATTGAGAAAAATATTGTTTTTGAGCAATCTTTAAGAATTACTAATTGGAATAAGCCCAGTGATACGATCACAGCAACAAGCCCCGAAATACATATCAATAAAGAACGCCGTTTATCTGTCCGTGAATGTGCTATAATTCAAACATTCCCTAATGATTTTATTTTGACAGGAAGTTTGAATAGTATGTATAGACAAATAGGAAATGCAGTTCCTGTAAAATTTGCAAATTGCATAGCAAAAAGTATTTTAAAAATGTTGTATGAATCAAAATGAATTAATTAATCTTGAAAAAATTGAACAAAAATATCTTTTAAAATATTTTTATTTTCTCAAATTTGTTGAGGATGAAATTTTAAACGGGTTAAATACTAAAAATGATATTAAAAACGATTGGTTTGATAAATGGAATAGTGTTGATAATGAAAAGAAAATATCTGATTTCAACACTGGGGCAGAAAGAGTTATTTATGCTTTGATAAATTCAAAAGGCTTTGGGATTCCTAATTCTTGTCCAGTTGGAAGTGATTTGATGTTTGAGGTTGATGATGCTTATATTCATATTGATTTAAAAACAGTCCAAACAAGTAATATAGGAGATTTCACAAATAGCATTTTTGTTGGAAATAATCAAATTAGTTATAATTCAAAATACATAGTTTCAAATCAAGAAAGAGAATATAATTTTGCAAATTTACCATTTATCTATAACAAACAAAACAAAATCAAAAAATATTGTTTAACTTACTTTTTGAGCATCTTGCATGATGCAATAACATTTGAAACTTTGTGTATGTACGTAACATGTTTTCCAAATGGCTTATTACAACCTATTTATCAAGGTTCTGTTTTTAAAGCAGGTAAAAATCCTGATAAAGTAAGATATAATATATTAGAATGCAAAGACTTTAAATTAATAAACAGTAGAAGAGTTTTAGTTTTATATATGAATAATAAAATGAAAGATGAGTATAAGAAAAAATTAAAATTTCTTAATGGATGTTATGCGTCTCAGTCTAACTTAGGGGTGATAAATATATAGTTCCCATTTTTTTTAATTGATTTTAATAAATAAAGAAATATTAATAATTATATTATACTTTTAAATGATAAAAATAAAGGATGTCTCAATAGAACTTGGTGGAAATTGGTTATTTGAAGGAGTGGATTTTATAATTAACCCTAAAGATAAAATTGGTTTAATAGGCAGAAACGGTTGCGGAAAAAGTACTTTCTTTAAATTATTATTAAAAGAAATTGAACCAGAAGGAGGAACAATTGATATTCCGGAAGGTTATAGAATAGGGCATTTAGCTCAACATTTAAAATTCGAACATAGTAGCGTAATAGATGAAGTTTGTTCTGTTCTCCCCCCGGAAAGAGATTACGAATATTATAAAGGAGAAGAAATTCTCTTCGGTTTAGGTTTTAATTCAGAGACAATTCATAAAAACCCTCAAGAACTTTCTGGCGGTTGGCAAGTTAAACTTAATTTAGCAAAATTATTACTTCAAGAGCCTGATTTATTGTTATTAGATGAACCTACAAATTATTTGGATATTTACGCTATTAGATGGCTTGGAGATTTCTTAAAAAAATGGCAAGGTGAAATGATATTAATCACTCATGACAGGCATTTTATGAATTCTGTTATAAATCATAGCTTGATTATACATAGAGGTTATTTTAGAAAAGTAAAAGGGACTGCTGAAAAAATAAAAAAACAGATTGAAGTAGAAGAAGAAATTTATGAGAAAAATAGACTCACTCATGAGAAAAAAAGAAAAGAATTACAAGAATGGATAGCAAAATTTAGAAGTAAATCAAGTAAAGCTGGCGCTGTAAGCTCTAGGGAAAAAATGCTTGAAAAAACCCCACCAAAAGAAAAGCTAATGCAAATAAAAAATTTAGACTTTGACTTTGCCTACTGCACTTTAGGTTCAGCAACTGAAATTATTACAGTGGATAATTTGACTTTCGGTTACAACAAGGAAAGCATATTAATTAAAGATTTAAGCTTCAAAGTAGAACAAGGCGATAAAATCTGTATAATTGGTAAAAACGGAAACGGTAAATCAACTTTGTTAAGATTATTGGCAGGTGAGATAGAGCAAATCTCCGGAACTATAAAAAAGAACGAGAAAATAGAACTAGGCTACTTTGGGCAAATGAACAAAGATAGAATGACAAAAACAAATAATGTTGCACAAGAAATCAAAACAGCTAATCCAATTCTTGATGAACAATCAATTAGAAGAGTTTGCGCTCAAATGTTATTCAACGGAGATTTAGCTTACAAAAAAATAGAGGTTCTTTCAGGTGGCGAAAAAAGTAGAGTGATGTTAGGTAAAATCATATTAAAACCTTCCAATGTTTTATTCTTAGATGAACCCACAAATCATTTAGACATTGAATCTTGTGAAGCTCTAGGAGATGCAATTAAAAATTTTAAAGGTACCGTTCTTATGGTTAGCCACGACGAATACTTTTTAGAAGAAATTGCAAATAAATTAATTGTGTTTGATGCAGGAAAAGTATTTTTCTTTAACGGAGGATATAATGAATTCTTAAAAAAGATTGGCTGGAAAGATGAAGTGAATAAATGATTAAAAGTTGAATTTTAATTCATTCATTTCCTGAAAATAACATTTTATTGGTTTTTTTAAACTTAAATCTTTAAATAGATACAAACTAATTGAACTTTCTAAATTTTTTAATCTATTTAAAATCTCTTTTGAATTTTCTAATTTTATGTTACTAAAATAAATCTTACAAGAAGAAAAATCTTTTGATATTTCGACTTTAGATATTGAGATTAAATCGCCTTCAAAGTAAATTTTATCTATAATAAACTCTGCAATTATTCTTTTTAGAAGTTCATTCATTTTTAATTGCCTTAATGAAAAATTAGAAATATCTTTTATATTTTTAATAACTCTTATTTCTTGCTCTTCTTTATTTGTATTATTCTTTTTGTATTTTTCTTTTCTCATTTTTTCTTAATTAAGATTGTAAAATAATCGCTCCTTGCAACATTTTAATATCCTGAAATCTATTTGAAACAAGTTGCATTCCAAGAGGCAACCCGCTTTCTTTATGAATTGAAAATGGAACAGAGACTCCGCCTAAACCAGCCAAATTAGAAGGTAATGTTAAAAAGTCTATCAACCACATTTCCATTTGACTCATTTTTTTACCTAATTCAAAAGGAATATCTGCAACAGTTGGAGTTAATATTAAATCACATTTTTCAAATGCTTTTTGATAACTATTGTAAATTAACCTTCTAATTTGACAAGCTTTTATGTAAGATTTCTCATAAAATTCAGCAGATAAAGTTAGACTACCTAGCATTATTCTTCTTTTAACTTCTTCTCCAAATTTAGACCTATTTTCAAAATACATCTCTTCTAAATTATTAGAATTTATATCGTTGTACCCAAATCTTATACCGTCAAATTTAGATAAATTCGAAAATGCCTCTGCCATGGTTATTATAGCGTATGCTTCTATTGAAAATTCCGCATAATCTAGTTCACATTCGATAATTCTTACTCCGGTACTTTCAAATTTTTTGATTGCTTTGCGCCATTCTGTTTTTGTAAATTCTGGTAGATTTTCAAAGAAACTACCGGTTGGAATTCCTACAGTAAAATCTTTTGCTTCAAAATTATTTAAGTTATCTGAAATATTAGGTAGGGATGATTGATATATACTCAAATCTTTGCCATCTGAACCTTTTACAATATCATATAAAATAGATATATCTTCTATATTTTTTGTAAAAAAACCAGCTTGGTCTAAAGAACTGCTATAGGTTATCATTCCATATCTAGAAAATGTGCCGTAAGTTGGTCTAAAGCCGTATATATTACAGAAAGATGCCGGTTCTTTTATCGAACCTCCAGTATCTGTACCTATTGAAAAAATAGAACAATTATTAGCGACAGAAATTGCAGACCCACTAGAAGAGCCGCCAGGAGCAATCTTAGCATTTAAATCTCTTTTATTTTTAAGTGGGCTTATAGAAGAACCGAATGCGCTTGTATCTCCTGCAGAACCCATACAGAATTCGTCTTGATTTGTTTTCCCTAAAAGCATTGCACCTTGTTCTAAAATTCTTTCTGTAACTGTCGATTCGTATTGAGGAATGAAGCTCTCCAAAATAGCAGAACCGCAGGTTGATTTTATTCCTTTAGTACAGAAAGCATCTTTAGCTACAAAAGGAACGCCTAATAATTGATATTTCTCTTTTTCTTCTTTCTTCAATTGGTCGATTTCTTTTGCTTTTCTCTCGGCCAAATCTAAAGTTTTTGTTATAAAAGCGTTACATGTATCATTCTCAATATTCTTAGCAAATTCAGAAAAAACTTCAAATGCAGAAAATCCCCCTTGTTTGATTCCATTTGAAACTTCTAAAATATTCATTTGATTAAAATCTTTCATCTTTTTATTTTAAAATAATTTATTTTGTTATTTTAATTAAATGCAAATTTTTTAATTGATTAATAGTTAAGCCTAGAATACTAAAAAATTAACATTCCGTCTTTTTAATTCTTCTTTTATAAATTCCCTATCAAGAATTATCAAATTTTTCTCTCTTGTTGCAACTGTTTTGAAATTATTTTTACTTAATATTTCCAAAGTTTTTTTGCCAATTGTAGGAAAGTCTATTCTTAAATCTTGATTTATTTTTGTAGTTTTAATGAAAATCTTTTCCTCTTTTGAATATTCAGAACATCTCTCTAAAAGTTTATTTGTCCCTTCCGCTCCTTCTATGGCAATTATTCTACCTGAATCCAATTCAATTACAATACCCTGCCCTATATCAAAATTTGACATCCTCTCTAAAAAATTTAACCCTTTTTCTATATTATTTTTAATATTTTCTAATTTTTCATTGTTTATTTCAGATATAAACTCATCGTCTTTATTTACTAGAATCTCCGGTAAAATCTCGTGAACCGGAACAATTCTCAAATTTCTATATTCCAAAATATCTAGAACTAATTTTAAAAGATTGTCATCTCCAGACGTAGCTTTTCTTAATCTCTCAATTGTGAAATCAGGAAAATATTTTTTTAAAGTATAAAAGTTTCTTAATATATTTATAAAACCAGGGAATTTAAGGCTTCCACAAAGAATAACTTCTTTGATATTTTCTTTTTCAAAAAATTTAGCGAATGAATCAAAGTCCAAAATATTAATTATAGAATCTGGAATTATTCTACAAAAAAAAGAAATAAATTTCTTATCAAGATAAATCAACTTAAAATCTCTTTTATCTTTTTGCAATCTTTCAACTATTTTGATAGGCAGATTTCCTTCTCCGGCTATAACACAAAGCATATTTAATAAATACTTAAAGATATTTATTAAAATTCAAGATTATATCAGTTAATTTATTTTGAGCTTTAGGTAGCTCTGCGACCCAGTACGAACCATTTCCTAGTTCATTATTTCTTTTTATTGTATCCGTGATATATTTTATTGCAATAAATTTTACATTCTTATAATTTAAACAGATTCTTGCTAGAGATGCAGCTTCCATATCATAAACATCATATTCGAAATTATCTGTATTAAATCTATCTCCGGAAGCACAAACAAAATCACCTGTTTTTATTTTTTTTAACTTGAAATCTGCATGAATTATACTTGGGGTTTCATCAAAGGGCACCTTCCCAACCTCTAAATTTAACTCTTTAACATGACAATCATATTGAATAAAATTATTACATTGAAGTATATCGCCAGTTTTTAGTGTTTTGTTGCCTCCTGCTGTTCCTATATTAACAACTAATTTGATTTTCTTATCATTTTCTAGATATTTCGTTATAGCATAAGCTGAATTCACTTTTCCAACTCCAGTAACTAATGTTTTCACGCCATCTAATTTTCCTAAATGAATCTCTGAAGCTAAAGCCACAACAAACAATATATTTTCTAAATTATACATAAAATATTTAAAAAATAATAAATGATAGAAATTAAATGTCTATATATCTTTTTATCCAAGGCGAAGGTAATAAACTTTTATATATCTTTTTCCATCTTGATTTATCTTTTTCTAGTTGCCAATTACCACTAATTGCATCTTCAATTTTTGGTTGCCCATGAAATACTAAAACTTTTACATCTTGATTTGGTTTTTTTGGAGAAATAAACAACCTTAAAGGCCAGATTGGAAGTAAATCTGCTTTAAAGCTTACAGTCCATTTTTTAGGCCAAAAATTTAATCTTTTGTATTTTTCAATAACTTTAGCAGATAAACATTCTTGAGAGGCAGTAAAATATTTTTTATAATAAAAATCTGGTTCTTTTTCAAAATCTGAAACAATAAAACCTAAAGTTCCTACAACCCAAGAATAAATACTAGCATTCCCAACTGTTCCATCTTTTTGATTCCAGTCTTTTATTATATAAAATTCATCTTTCTTTGGCAAATCAAAAAATTCATCTAAATTGCCAATAATTACTTGATCTAAATCAAAAAATAAAACCCTTTTTCCTGTTAATCCGCCTAGATCATCTCTACATAATCCAACTTCCTTTCTATAAGCATAAGGTAGTTGATCTCTGTGAACATTAACTTCAGGTAGGGCTTTCACATTAACTTCAGGTAAGATATTTCTGCTGTCTTCCGTGAAACAATAAAAATGAACTTTATAAGTGGTATTTTTTCTGATCATATTGACCATTTTATTTACATCTTCCGCTTTGTATATTGACCCCCATTTTATAAAAACAACATAAACATCTTTAAGCATAATTTTTATCGAATATAACATTCTTTTTTGAAAAGTCAAAGAGACTTTCTTACTTTTTATCATTCTCTCTAAATTGTTGATTTAGGATATGAGAAGTCCATTCAAAAATACAAACACTAGCTTGACAATTAAATAACTTATTATAAATTTTAAATTCCTTTAAGTTATTTGAGCATTATCAAAGGTAGTGCTCCTTTGAAAGTTAAAGTTTAATATAATATGAATTTATTTATCAATGATATACCAGAAAACTATATAATGAACGGCACTCTAGCAATAGATACAGAAGCTATGGGATTACACACAAAAAGAGACAGGCTTTGTTTAGTGCAAATTGCAGATGAAAAAGGAGAGATAACATTAATACATTTTCCAGAAGGAGATTTTAATTATGAATGTACCAATCTAAAAAAATACCTAGCTAATTCAAATATAGAAAAAATATTTCATTATGCAAGATTTGATGTTGCAATTATGAGGCATTATTTAAAAATAGCAGAAATACCAAATATTTTTTGCACTAAAATAGCTTCAAGATTTGCAAGAACATATACAGATGCTCATGGGTTAAGGAGTTTGGTCATAGAATTATTAGGCATTGAAATTAAAAAAGAACAACAATGTAGCTATTGGGGTAGAGCGGAATTAACAGAAGAACAAAAACAATATGCAGTAAATGATGTAATATATCTACACAGAATAAAAGAAACTCTAATCCAAATGCTAGAAAATTCAAAAAGATTAGAGATCTCTAAAGAATATTTTAAATTTCTACATACTATAGTATCAGCAGATCTTATGGGCTTTGAAAACGATATGTTTAATCATGGGTTTATTAAGCAGTAGAATTTTATTGATTTTTAATTCAGTTAAATAAAGATTGTAAAAAATATGAAAATTACCTCTGAAAGTATAATAGGTTTTATTTTTATTATAATTGCTTCTATGTTTACGTTCAAAGTGGTTGAAGTCTCTAATAATAAAAATCTTAACAATAAAGATTTTTATTATTATTTTGCAAATCTATCTAATGTTAATGGGATTGAAACAGGAACAAAAGTTAAAATCTCTGGTATAGATGTCGGCTCTGTTGTAGATTTAGAGTTACAAAAAGAAAAATTAACTGTTGATATAAAGATTAAAATAGATAAATCTATAAAGATAGCTCAAGATTCAGTATTAGCAGTCTCCACAGACGGATTATTTGGTTCTAAATTTATAAGTATTCAGTCAGGTTTTGAAGATAATTTTTTGAAAGACGGTGATAAAATAAAATTTACAAGATCTGCTTTAAATTTGGAAGAATTAATAAGTAAATTTGTAGCAAAATAAAATGACATCAGCAAATATCAAATTCTTCGATAGAGTAAAGGTATATCTTTCTTCAGGAAGAGGTGGAAACGGCTGTTGTAGCTTTAGAAGATTAAAATATATTCCAAGAGGAGGGCCGGACGGAGGAAATGGAGGTAAAGGAGGTGATTTATATATAAAAGGTAATCATAATCTTAATACATTAAATTATTATCATAATCATAATAAACATAAAGCACCAGACGGTTCAAGAGGAGCAGGACAGAACAGAAATGGAGCAAAAGGAGAAGATATAATTTTAGAAGTGCCAATCGGAACTCAAGTTTTTGACACAGAAGAAAACCTTATATGCGATATAATTGGGAATGGAGTTCAAATTAAAATACTAGAAGGAGGAAGAGGTGGAATCGGAAATACTTTTTTTAAAAATTCAATAGATAAAGCTCCAACTAAAACAACAAAAGGAGAAGAACCGCAAGAAGGAGATTTTATTTTTAAGTTAAAATCTATAGCTGATATTGGAATAATTGGGCTTCCTAATGCAGGTAAGTCAAGTTTTATTAATTCTATAACAAATGCAAAATCAGAAATCGGAGATTATGCTTTCACAACAACTAGGCCTATATTAGGTTTTATAGAAGATTTAAAAATGACAATCTGTGACATTCCTGGTCTAATTAAAAATGCACATCAAGGAAAGGGTCTAGGTATTCATTTTTTACAACATATCGAAAGATGTATTCTGTTAATTCATATCATCGACATAGACTCTTATTACGATATTATTGAAAATTATGACATTATTCAAAATGAAATGAAATATTATTCTGAAGATATTCTTAAGAAAGAACAAATTCTAATATTAAATAAAATTGATAAAAAAGATAAAAAAGAAATTCAACAGATCAAAAAAAACCTAGAAAAACACACACACCTAAAAGTGTTTCCAATTTCTACTGTTACACAAGATGGGATTAATAAAGTTTTGGAGTTTCTAGAAAATAATTAATAATTCTAAATAAAATATAAATTTTGCTTCCGTAGTTAATCTTTTGAATATATGTTTTATATATAAATATATATGTACACAAAAACATTACAAGAAGAACACAACAGAACTCTAACGGCTCTCCGTGAAGAAAAACCAAACGAAGATGCTTTGACAAAGTTAAAAACATCAAGAATGCATGAAGATCTATCAAAGCAAGAAAGTGAACTTTCTAAAAAAAGGCTGCCTATTTCTTCTTCAAAAAAAGAGAATAAAGAAGATGCAGAATACAGAAAGTCTTTCGACGAATATCTTAGAAAAGGTACAATGAACCAGACATTATCAGGGTGTTCAGATTCAACTGGGTATGCTATACCACAAGTAATTCAAGATATTATAAATGGAAGATTAATTATTAATTCACCAGTTAGATCATTCGCAAGTGTTATAAATGTTTCTTATGATAACGTTGACATCCCAGCTTTTAATCAAGAAACTATATTCGCTTGGGGAGATGAAACTACAGTTGCCCCTGTTTCTGATATATTTCAAAAAAAGACTTTGAAAATGAGTAATATCACAGCTCAACCTAAAGCAACGCAAAAAATGCTAGACGATATATCAATAGACATTGAATCTTGGATAGGTGAAATATTGTCTGACACATTTGCAGAAGCAGAAAACAATGCATTTATAAATGGAGACGGTTTAAATAAACCTACTGGAATTTTATCTTATCCGGCAACCGGAGCTAATGCAATACATAGAGTTATAAATTCAACATCAACAAAATTATCACTTGAATCTATATTAAATTTACAAGCAAGTTTAAATTCTAGATATGAAAAATCAAATGAAAATGTATTCTTAACTTCAAAAGATGCTCTAGCAAGCATAAGAACAATGCAAGATGCCGCCGGTAGATATATCTGGGACGGTATTTTTGAAGATTCTCAAACAACATTACTTGGAGTTCCTTTATTAATTGTAAATCATATGCAAAATCTAACTTCAGGTTCTGATGTCATGATATACGGTAATTTGAGAAAAGGCTATCAAATTGCAGACAGAGCAAATATCAGTATTATGAGAGACCCTTTCAGTTGCAAACCTTATGTTGTATTTTACACAGTAAAAAGATTAAGCGGAGATGTTAAAGACGCTCAAGCTCTAAAAATATTAAGAATGGCATAATAGGCCAAATTAGATAACTCTTAATATGTTGTCAAATTGCAGAGAAAATAATTATAAGTTTTCTTAACAATTTGACAATTAAATTGATAATTATAGAATTTACTAATTTTTATGAAAAGAGTAGCTTTTTTAATTTTATTTGGAATTTGTACGAATCTTTCTTTTGCCGAATGTGGTGCTTGTTGCAAAGAAGCAGGAGGAAACCCTTCTACCATTATATCAAGCGTTATTCACAAATTAATGGAAATGAAAGGACAATGTTACAAAGCTTTAGCAGAGTTAACCGGTGGTTCTACTCAAAGAGTTTTAGACTGTGCAACAGACGAAAAAATTGGGACTGATGCCCCAGTTTTTATAGGATGTCTACAAGGTAAGTAATTCATTTATTGAAGTTTGAAATTAAAAAATCAAGAATTTACAAGAAATCTAAAATATAGCAATCTTAAAGAATTTATTGATTTCTCTTCAAATGATTATCTTTGTCTTTCTAAAAATCAAGAGGCGTTAGAATTTGGGTTTAATTATGCCGAGAAATTTGGCTCCGGTCTAGGTAATTCTAGGTTAATTGGCGATAATACCTGTTATGAAGAATTTGAAAGTTGGTTTTCAAAATTAAAAGGCAAGGAATCTTGTTTAATTTTTCCTTCTGGCTGGCAAACTAATGTTTCTATTTTACCTATTATTCTAAATAATTTTGAAGGAGAGCTTGAAATTTTTTCTGATAGATTAAATCATAACTCAATTCAAATTGGAATTCAATTATCAAAAAAAAAACAAACTAGATATAAAAATAATGACTTAGATCAACTAGAATCTCTTCTCAAAAAAAGCAATGCTAGAAATAAAATTGTAATAACCGAAAGCGTCTTTAGTATGGACGGTACTATTTTAGATTTAAAAAATTTACTTTATTTGAAGGAAAAATATAATTTCTTTTTATATATAGATGACGCTCATAGTTTTGGTATTTTTGGTGAAAGTTTACTTGGAATAACAGAAGGTTTTGAAGATAAAATAGACATACTTGTTGGAACATTCAGTAAGGCTGTGGGTTGTCAAGGGGGTTATGTTTTGAGTTCAGATTACATAAGAAAACTTATAATTAATAGTTCTAACGGGTTTATTTATTCAACCGGCTTGTCTCCTTTTTTAGTCGGGTTTGCTTATTTTTCTATCAAAAATATATTTCCTTCCATAAGAAACGAGGTAAGAGATATGTTAGAATTATCAAATTATGCAAGAAGCATTTTATCGAGTTTAGATCAAGTAAAAATAATTGGTAATTCTCAAGTTATTCCCATAATTCTTAATTCAGAAGAGGAAATTAGGTTAAAGAAAGAAAAATTACTTGAAAATAAAATCAACATACCCGCAATATTTTACCCAACTGTGCCAATTTTAGAACCAAGACTAAGAATGTCTTTAAATATAAAACACACAAAAAAAGACATAAATAAAGTATATGAATTGCTTAAATAAAAATAATTCAGAAGAATATTTATTTATATTTCATCACGGATGGGGGAATAATTCTTCTTATTTCATTAAATTTTACAAAGAAATTAAGAACTATATTCCAAATTCAAGTAGCTTTCATTTTGATTCTTGTTATTTTTCAAGAACAAATAATTATTTAAAGCAAATGGAAAGTTTAAAGATAATTATTCAAAATAATGTAAAACTTAAAATAATTGGTATAGGGCATTCAATAGGGTTCTTAAAATTAATAGAATTAAAAGAAAATTCTAACATAAAGTTCCAATATTTATTTAGTTTTGCTGGTTTTTTGAAATTTATTAACTCTAAAAATGATTTACAAACATTAAATTTAACTATAAATGCTTTCAAAAAAAACCCAAAAGAAGTGTTAAAAACTTTCATTCAAGAAAATGTTTCCTTCTTGAATGAAGAAATTTTATTGAAAGAGCTTATTTTACTTAAGAATTTAGACAAAACAAATATCCAAAATAATATGAAATTATTTCATATATACGGAGCAAGAGATTTAATTTTAGGCTCAAAAAAAAGTATAAATGCAACACTAGAACTTCCAATATTCCAAGAACAAATTATAGATACCTCGACTCATTATTTACCTTATTACGAAATGAAAAGTTGTCTAAATTTTGTGATTTCAAATTGTAAAGATGAAACAATTTGAAGTATTTTTAAATTGTGAATATTACGAAACAAATGCTTTAGTGCAGAAATTTTGCGAAGATTTAATATATAAATTCATAAGCTCTAATCTTTCTAAAGAATATAAATTACTAGAAATAGGGTTTGGAACTGGAAAATTATTAAATAAATTACAAGAAGAAAATTTTAATTTAAGAGGGGTTGAAGTTTCAAAAAAAATGTATAATTTTACAAGAAAGAGATATTCAAGACTGAACAATAAAATACAGCTATTAGATGAAAATTGGATAGAAAATTATGAAGAAGTTGTCAAATTAGCAGACCAAAATATCATCTATAGTAATTTTGTTTTTCAATGGGTGGATATTAGAAAATATTTGCAAATTTTATCAAAAAATAATACAAAAATTATCTTTACAATTCCTTTAATAGAGAGTTTTAGAAATTTAAATTTCAATTTTATTAATATATTAAACGAAAATGAAATTATAGAGATATTAAGAAATCTAAAATTAAACTATAAAATTAATATTCATTTCTTTAAAGAAAAGTATAGAAGCCAATTGGAATTTATAAAACACCTTAAGAAGATAGGCGCAACAAAAAAACTAGAAAATAATAAAAATAATAATTTATTTTATTTAAGAAATTCAAAGCAAGCAATCAATATAAATTATAAAATAGCATTTATAACAATAAATATATGAGAAAATATTTTATTACAGGGACGGATACAAATGTTGGAAAGACTTATATTTCAAAATTTATCTGCAGTAATTTCAATTTTGACTATTATAAACCTATACAAACCGGAGCAAAAGAACTAAAAGATGTTGACTTCATTATGAATAATACGCAAATAAAAACTTACGAAAGCTTTGTATTTGAAGAATCTTGCTCACCACATATTGCAGATAAGAAACAAATAATAAATATAAAGGTTATCAAAAATACAATAGAAAATATCAAGAGGAATCTTATTGTAGAAGGTGCAGGAGGTGTTATGGTTCCAATATCTCAAAACTATTTAACACTAGACTTAATGAAAGACCTGCAATTGCCAATTATACTTGTATCAGAAGATAAAATAGGAACTATAAATCATACACTTTTATCAATCGAAGCCTTACATAAGAAAGGTTTAGATATAAAAATGATAATCTTGAACTCAAAAAACGAGAACGAAGATATAATTTTAAAAAATTACGAATCAATTGCTGAATATTCAGGCATTAAAAATATTTTTAATTATAGCGTAAAAGGAGAAATTAATTTTTTAGCAAATATTAGAAAACTCCTCTCATTCTGAATATCTCTAATCAATCCTAATATTATATTCTTTAATTAATTTCCAATAACTTCCGTTGTCAAATTCTTTAAGTTGTTTTAAGGTGAGTTTTTTCCAAACAATTTGTCTTTCAATTATATCTTTTACATTATGGCTTTGTAATGCATTTGTTAAAGATGTTAAATAATAATAATTCTTGTATTTTATTAACCAAAAACGAATGTTCGTCGTTGAGTCCTTCTCATCAATTTTGAAATCTTTTAATTGATCTTTATATTTAGCAATATTTTCTAAAAAAGTTTCATAATTCAAACAATCTGATTTACGATAAAAATTATAAAATTTTGCTTTTTTGTTTGAATCTAGAATTTTAAATAATACTTCTTTTTCGTATCTATATTGATAGTCAAGATTTTTATAACAAGATAGATTTGATGTATTATAAAATATTTTATCGTGATCCTCATCTCCGTTCATTCTAGTTATAGTTGCAGGACAATCGTTTAATAAAAACATTGTAAATTCAACATCATATCTTTTTGAAATTAAATTCTGAGCAAGATGGCTCCAGTCTATGTGAATTTGAGTTGTTTCAAACGGGCAAATTTTATTTTTATCAATTCTATAAAACCCTTTCTCCATAACCTCTCTCAAAAGTGGGTTGGCAAGTTTTTTTAATTTTTGATCAAAAAAGAAATTAGTTTGATGTAGATATATAAAAATACTAATTAAGGATAATAATATTGATATAAATAGAGC
>JAVKNF010000028.1:0-20391 GCA_031537795.1 Candidatus Deianiraeaceae bacterium
AGAAGCTCATGAGAAATGGTATCAAAAATACCCAGAAAAGGCTAAAGAAGCTCATGAGAAATGGTATCAAAAATACCCAGAAAAGGCTAAAGAAGCTCATGAGAAATGGTATCAAAAATACCCAGAAAAGGCTAAAGAAACTCATGAGAAATGGTATCAAAAATACCCAGAAAAGGCTAAAGAAACTCATGAGAAATGGTATCAAAAGAATAAAGCAAATATTAAGATGAAAAGAGAGAAAACAAAACAAAAAAATAACGAATCTAATCGAAAATCTAACAGATCTTCTTCTCCAGTATATTCCGAAGGATTAGAAAGAGATAGAAATGAAAGATAAGATTAAAATTCTCCAGCAGTGAACAATTTAATAAGTCTCTGTAATTGAATTTCTGCGTATTCTTTTTGCTTTAAGTTAAATCTCCCATATTCTTCAATAAAATTTGAATACCTAGAAGCTGCAGATATATAATATTTATCATTAAAATAAAAATCTGCTATCATAATTTCATTTTTCATTAGACTTTCTCTTAAAGTTTGTGAATTTTTTTCAGCCTCAATTGCATATACAGTGTTTGGATAATTTTTAATTATATATTGTGAAAATTTCAGTGCATCTTGAATTACTCCTTTCTGTCTTTGGTGATCTTTCGGTATTTTAGATAAAGCAAGAGATTTCATGTATATCATATAAGCCATATTTTCACTTCTTGGAAATCTAGTATAAAATTGGTCTGTCAATTCTTCTACTTTTTCGTAATCTTCTCTTAAATATAATAAAAAAACTTGCATTTGATACATTTTTTCATTATATTTTGAAAAGGGGAATTTTCTTCTTAAATTAATTATATCATCTATTGCATCTTTATAGCTTTTAGTTGAAAATTCAAATAGAACGCTGTTATAATAATCTTCTTCTGTTTCTTTTCGATCTTCAAAAATTGAATTATTGTTAATTTCATTATTATTTATAGCTTGAAAATTATGAACTCTATCACTTGTTGTGCTGTCTATAAATGCAAAAGCATTGAAGTTGAAATTAAGAAAAATTGAAATGAAAAAAAAAGAATAAAGAAAAGCTTTAGACATCTATATTTTCAGCTTTTAAAGCATTTTCAATAATAAATTTTCTTCTAGGTTCAACATCATCCCCCATTAAAGAAGTGAAGACTTTATCTGCAATTTCTGCATCATCAAGTGTTATTTTTGTTATTGTTCTTGTTTCTGGATCTAATGTGGTGTCCCATAATTGTTCTGCATTCATTTCTCCCAGCCCTTTAAATCTTTGAATATAATAACCTTTTGAGGAATATTTATTTATCATCTCCATAAATTCAAAAGGGTCTGAATATTCTAATATTTCACCGTCAAAATCAATAAAACCTTTATCAGAAAGAGAATTTATAACTTTAATTATTGAGTTACTTTTAAGAATTGAATTTATTAAAAAATCAACATCAGAATATTTAATTTCATTAAAATAACTAATATTTTTGAGAATTTTCTTTATAAGAAAAGAGGCTTCTTTAATCTCGCTACTCCATTTTTCTTCCTCGTGTTCTATGTTCTGATTTAGATCTTTAATTAAATCAGTATCCAAATTTTCTAAATTATAATTTTCTTTATTTATTATTTTTATAATATTAAAAATTATGTAAGGTTTGCAATCTATTTTTAAATTCGAAATATTATTTATAAACTTTTTTGTATCGTATATCAAATTTTCTAATTCAAGACCTGAAATTTGAATCTCATTTTTATCTTTTATAAAAGCTTTTGAACTGAAATTTTTTATAAGAACTTTATCCAATTCTTGATCATTTTGAGCATAAACATCTGAATTTCCTTTTTTTATTTTATAAAGTGGCGGGTTTGCTAAATATAAATAACCTCTTTCTATAACTTCTTTCATTTGTCTATAGAAAAATGTTAAAAGAAGAGTTCTAATATGAGAGCCGTCAACATCAGCATCTGTCATTATGAAGATTTTATGATATTTTATTTTATCAACATTAAATTCATCTTTCCCTATACCAGTTCCAAGTGTTGAAATAATTGATGTTATAGTATCAGAATTCAACATTTTATCAATTCTTGCTTTTTCAACATTTAAAATCTTACCTCTTAAAGCTAAAACTGCTTGATTTTTTCTATTTCTTCCTTGTTTTGCAGTACCTCCTGCTGAATTTCCTTCCACTATAAAAAGCTCTGAAGATTCTGCATCTGCTGTTTGACAATCCGCAAGTTTTCCTGGTGAAAAATTAAAATCAGCTAAACCTTTCTTTCTGCTTAATTCTCTTGCTTTTCTTGCCGCTTCCCTAGCTAAAGCTGCTTCGTTAATTTTATTTAAAATCAAAAGTGCTTCTGCTGGATTTTGTTCTAAAAAATCTCCTAAACCTCTTGAAACGGAAGATTCCACAAGAGATCTAATTTCAGAAGAAACTAACTTATCTTTTGTTTGAGATGAAAATTTAGGATCTGGCATTTTTACAGAAATTATATAAGTTAAACCTTCCCTTATATCGTCTCCTGTTAAATCTGCTATCTTCTTTTTATGATTATTTCTCTCTATGTAATCATTTATAACTCTAGTTAATGAATTTCTAAAACCAGATAAATGAGTTCCTCCGTCCTTTTGTTTTATATTATTTGTGAAGCAAATTCCGTTATCATGATAGCTGTCGTTCCACTGTAAAACAACTTCACTTGTCATAGATCCTTCTACTTGCTTGCAAAAAATAACAGGTGTCAATTTTTGTTTGCCTTCGTTGATATATTCAATAAATTGAGATAATCCGCCCTCATAAAAAAACACTTTTTCAAATTCCTGTCCAGCTCTCTTATCTTGAAAAGTAATTTTAATTCCAGAATTTAAAAAGGCTATCTCTCTTATTCTTTTTTCTAAAATTTCAGAATGAAAAGTTATATCACCGAATGTATCAATTGCTGGTAAAAAATTAACTTCTGTTCCTTTTTTATCTGTATCGCCTATTATTCTTAAAGGTTGACTAGTAGCTCCGTCTTTAAATTCACAAAAATGCTTCTTTCCATTTTTATGAATAGTTAATTTTAAGCAAGAAGATAAAGCATTTACAACTGAAACCCCTACTCCATGTAGACCGCCTGATATTTTGTATGAATTTTGATCAAATTTCCCTCCAGAATGCAATTGAGTCATTATAACTTCAGCAGCAGATATACCTTCTTCTTTATGTATATCTACAGGTATTCCTCTTCCGTTATCTGTAACTGTTACAGAGCCATCTGCTTCAATAATTACAAATATGTCGTCACAATGCCCAGCTAAAGATTCATCTATCGCATTATCTAGAACCTCAAAAACCATATGATGAAGACCGCTTCCGTCACCTGTATCTCCTATGTACATACCAGGTCTTTTTTTTACAGCTTCTAAACCTTTTAAAACCTTTATTGAGGATGCATTATATTCTTCTGGGTTTGAAATCTCGTCTGACATATCTAAATTAATAAAATAACTATATAAACTAAAAAGCAAGTTTAATTTTTTTTAGAAATAATCACCTATTTACGGAGTTAATTTTGGGTTATGTGTAAATTTATATTCAAATCAGATCTCTAGACATATATAATATCATCGCACAATTTAAACTTTACTCGAAATTCTAGTAATTCTCGGTAATTATTGCTTCCACTGAATACAATGAATTCAGTTTTAGTTATCTTTTTATTGTATTTTACCTTTTATATTTTGTTAAGATTTAATGTTTTTTGCAGTCTTCACAAAGAAAAATTTGCTTTTTTAATTTAAAAAACTTCTTTTAGTATATTATTTAGATATTCGTTGATTGGCAATTTAATAAATTTAGTTATAAATTTATTTATAAATATACAATTTATTTTTTCAATATCGATAATTATATACTTATTCCCCTTAAAATAAGAAAAAAGACTTGACATTTATAATCATTATTTATCTTGGTGAGATATCTTTTAGATACTAATACAAGTGATATACAAGACAACGAAAGATTTTGTTAACTTTCTAAATATTGCAAATAAAAAAATTACATACAAAGAATTTATAGCTTGATTTTATGCCAAGAAAACCATTAGTCCACCCAGAGATTGATAATAATTATAGCTTTATGGAGGTTTTAACTGGATTTTGTAAGGCAAATATAAGCAATGATTTTTCATTTACAGATATTTCAAAATACTGGAATAAACATAATAAAAGTAATTTAATGGCAGTAGACTTGTTTTGTGGCTGTGGTGGAATTTCAAAAGGGCTTGAATTGGCAGGAATAAATGTAATTGCAGGGCTTGATTTTTTCAAGGAAGCTGGTGAAACATATAAAACAAATTTTAATCATAAGTTTGTTTATGGTGATATAACAAAAAATGAAACAAAAGAAGAATTATATAAAACAATCAAAGAAGAGTTAAAAGGAAGGAAATTGAACATTATTGCTGGGGGCTTTCCTTGTCAAGGTTTTTCAATGTCTGGCAGAAGAGATATGAATGACCCACGAAATAAACTTTATTTAGAAGTGGTTGATATTGTAAAAACATTAAACCCAGAATTTATCTTTTTAGAGAATGTGAAAGGTTTAATTTCAATGGATAGTGGCAGAGTAAAACAAAGGATTTTAGAAGATTTTAGAAATATTGGCTATGAAATACAAGCTCATATTTTAAACGCCGCAGACTATGAAACGCCACAAAAAAGAGAAAGAGTTGTATTTATTGGCAATAGAATTTGTAAAAAGATTTTTTACCCTCAAGTTATTGTTAAAAATGGTAAATACAAAACAACAAAAGATGCAATTGCTGATTTAATCGACAAAAAAGAAGATAAAAAATTTAGCCATTTTATAACAAAACATACAAAAGATATGCAAGAAAGATTAATGCAAGTTCCTGAAGGCAAGGGACTTTATAGTAACTATTCCGACTCTTGGAAGAAATGCCCTTGGAATGAAGCGTCTTGCACTATAAAAGAAAATCACGGAGGTGTTAATATACATCCAAAGCTTCCACGGGTTTTAACCGTTCGTGAATGCGCAAGAATACAAAGCTTTCCTGATGATTTTTTATTCAAAGGGACGAAATCAAAGCAGTTGGTGCAAATTGGTAATGCAGTTCCGCCGAATTTATCAAAAGCAGTTGGTTTAGCAATTTTAAAAAGTTATGAAGAAAATTAGTAAAATAGATTTATTTCTTGAGCTTGCAAAACCAGATGAAACTGGCAATTCAAGAAAAGTTTTAGTTAGTGAGTTTATTGGCAAATATAAATGCTTGCAGTTCGGCAATGGTGGCAGTTGGTGTCGAGATGACCAAACTCTTGCAAAAAAGTATATCATAGAAAGATTCAAAGAAGGAAGAGGAAATGAGATTACTGCGATTCAATTGTTTGGATTTAATACAAAAAAGCAAATCCAAAAACAAATAAGAAATGATATTGCAAAAGAAATAATTTCGCAAAAATGTGCAGTTTTGCATATTAGCAATGTTGAAGTTGACCATAAAGACGGACATCGTGATGACTACGAAAATTTAAAGCCTGAAAATCAAAAATTAGAAGATTTTCAGCCACTTTCTCCACCAGCGAATAAAGCGAAAAGACAACATTGTAAAGTTTGCCGTGAAACAAAACAGAGATTTGACGCAAGAGTGCTAGGTTTTTCAAAAGGTTCGTGGTGTGGGGATGGCAAATATCGTGGCACTTGTGTTGGTTGTTATTGGCACGATATTAAAAAATTTAATCAAGAAATATCTAAAATAAAAGATGACAATGGGGAATAAATATATAATTAACAAAATTATTCTTGACATTTATTTTTTATAAAATAAGTAATTTTTATTAGTTATAAAAAATAATGTCAATTTATCAAGATGATTTTTCAGATATTCAGGAGTATGGAATGGCCAAAGTTGGAGATATATTTCCCGACTTCTCTTTAGTTGTTTCGCCTGTGAAAGAACACTTTAATTTTAAAACAATAACCGAGGAAGACTTAAAGAATAAATGGTTTGTTTTATTCTTTTGGCCTAAAGATTTTACTTTTGTTTGCCCAACTGAAATGATAGACTACGGAAATATAAAAAAAGAATTAGAAAATTTAAACTGTGAACTTCTCGGTTGTAGTATTGATAACGAATATGTTCATGCGAATTGGAAGCTTTCAGATAAAAAATTATCCGAACTACCTTACCCTCTTCTTTCTGATGTTAAAAGAGAACTTTCTTTATCATTGGGTATTTTAGATCAAGCACACGGCGTTTCTCAAAGAGCTACATTTATCGTTGATGATAAAATGGTTATTAGGTCTATTATGGTTACTGATTTAAGCGTAGGAAGAAATGCCAAAGAAACATTAAGAATTGTAAGAGCTCTTCAAACGGGTGAACTTTGTCCAGCTAACTGGGAAAATGGTGATTCATTTATAAAATAATTTCTTTTTGTTTACAGGTATATTTTTTGAAAATGAAAATGACAAAAAGGAAAAACTCTAATGTCAAAAAATTGTAAACTATTTAAGAATTTCAATAAATTTACCCCTGTGAAGGATTAACAGATATAATAGGAAATTTACGAAGGTGGTTTCGAGTTATGTTTAAATTTATACGCAAATTAAATTTGTAAACATATATAATTTCATTGTGCAATTTAAACTTTACTCGAAATTTCTAATTCCAGCTAAATTATTGCTTTCACTGAATACAATCAATGCAGTTTTAATTATTTTTTTCTTTTGTTATGATAACTTTTAAGATGTATATAATTAGTGAGTTGATATTTCTTGTTTTTTATATTTATTTGTATTAAAATGTATTTGTTTATAATCAATAATGAAAAAAGATACAGAAGCCGTCCTTTTAATAGATAACAATAAAACGTTAAAGAGTGTAACTCAACGAAATAGCCCGGAAAAAGGTAAGGATTTTCTATTTCTTAATTTTGAAAAAAAAGAATCAAATCAACACATTCCAAGCTTCCAAGAACATATTCCAAATTCTCAATATAATTCAAGATTGACAGGTCAAACTAACGTTGCCAAAAAATTAACATGGAACAATTCAACAGAAAATAAAAATCCAATACAGCAAACTACAGCTTCAAGAAATAATATACCTAATTATACGCAGCAAGAATCTTTTAATTTTCGTTATAATCATACTCAACCTTTACAAAAAGATTCATCTTTAAATTTTAGAAAACCTCAAGAGGAGAGAAGAAAAGAAACTTCAAATATGAAAACAAAAATACAAGAGATGATTCCGTATAATATGGGCCTTTTTGAAAATACTTATAAAGAAAAATTTCAAGTCAATCCAAATGAATTGAGGAAATTTTTAACGCAAGAAGAGACTAGTCTATTTCTTGATAATAACTATACTTATGTCTTTAATACTTATACTATTAATCATGATCTTAACAACAACTCAAGAAAAGACAAGAAACAACTTTACGAGATAGAAGGAAATAAACAATTACAGCAATCATATTATAAGACAGATACAAATAAATCTTATTCATTGCATATTTTTAAAGACAATGAATTAAGGGAGCCTCAAAAAACAATAGAAATTAATTCCTTTCCTGAAGAAAGAAAGAAAGAGGAAGAAAGAAGGAAAAAGCTAACAGAGAAACCTACAGGGTTTCAATTTAACTCTAAAGTATCTAGTTTTCAAGATAAATCTTCAATTCAATTACCGCCGGAAAATAGATATGAAATATACGAAGGATCAGCAAGTAATAAGAAGCCGGAAAAAGAAAAATCACTTGAAGAATTGGTTCAAGAATTAGCACAAATTCAGAAAAATAATGAGGACTTGAGACAAGAATTATCGATTTTAGAAAAAAAAGGTATAAAATTAACATCTTCAAGGAAAAAAGAATCAATGGAAGATAAAGAAAGAAAAATTAAAAAAATAGAAGAACAACTCCAAAATAATGAAAAAAGAAAAGAAGAGATTTTAAAAGCTAATCCACAATTTAGAAATACAGAATTTGAGGGCTTAATAATACCAAAATTTTGCTCTTGCGGAAAAGGTGTAAAATGCCGTGAATGTATAGAATTTAGTAACAAGAAAGATGTTTCTTGTTATGATATTAGATGCGAAGACCATTTTTGTGGGACTTCTCATTTTCACTTAAGGAAGAAAGGAGAATCTCCTATCGCTTTTAAGTGTTAAATTATTAATTTTAAATCTCTTGCGATATATTCAAATTTCGATTTTATAACTTCTAATTCTTCTTCTTTGAAGTCACTTAAAACAAAGTCAGAGACGGAATTATTGTATTTTTCTGTATTTTTACCGACTCCAATGCGAATTCTATGAAAGTCCTTACCTATTTGAGAGTGAATAGATCTAATGCCGTTATGCCCGCCACTTCCTTCTTGATTAAATGAAATTTTATAGAATCCAATATCTTTTTCAATATCGTCTTGAACCACGAAAATACTATCATTTTTTATTCTATAAAAATCTTTAACCTTTTTAACAGAAATACCAGATAAGTTCATATAATTATTAGGTTTTAAAAATATTATATTGTTTTTTTCAAAAATTTCTCCTTCTAAATTCTTATTCAACTTAAATTTTATGTTTCCATACAATAAATTTGTGATATAATCTAAAAATATAAAACCAATATTATGTCTAGTAAATTTATATTCATTTCCTTTATTACCTAAACCAACTAGAAGCAAATCATTCATATTAGAATATCATACGAATACCAGCAATAAAAACACTTCCTTTCATTGTAATTGCTTGATATGTATTACCAGAAGCATTAATATTTACACTGTGAGGGCTTAAAATTACATAATTATATTCCAAATAAGGGACAACCATTAAATATTTTAAAGATGTAATTTTGAAATCTGTACCTATAGAAATTAAATCTGTTGTATTTCCAGAATAAAAACTATGCATATATTGTGTGGAAAAATTCAGAGGACCATAATTTAGAGAGATACCAACTACATGAGAAAATGACCTCATAACACCGGTTCCAACTGCATAATAACCTCCAGTATTTGGGATTGAATAACCAGCTTTCGGTAAAAGGCTGTCAAGCCAATCATTATAGGCATAAGATATTGCAAGATTTTTATAATTTACTTGAACACCGACGGCGAAAGCGTTTAGGTTATTTCTTGCTATGTACCCGTTGTTTAGAAGCGTTGAATTTTGAGTCCCATTTGAGTTATTGAATATTGAATACATCGCATTAGCTTCTCCTGTTTCATAACTTACAGAAATCGCTATGCCAAATTCTTGAAATTGTTTTTTGTAATTTATAGCAAAAGATAGATAGTTTTTAACACCTCCACCAATTGTGCCGGACATAACTGTTGATAAGTTATTCATAAAGCCTGTATTTAATGTATTCGGGCTATAACTCATACCAAATTGAATTCCACCTAATCTTTTAGTGAAAAATGATATTTTATTGCTTCTTGCCCCTTGAGATGGAATTCCTTGTTTTAAATAAACAGAAGAGACATATGCATTAGTTTGACCATTTCCATTAAATATAGGCTGTCCTATTGAATTTCCTGCTGTGAAACCAGCTTCATTAGGCAAAGTTGGGTAAATCATAAATATCGGGCTAAAACTTGAATTTAAAGCATTTGCATCACTTGAATTCATTCCTACTGTGTTATAAATTGAGAAAGAAGAATATCTCCACCAATCTCCATAAGCTCCACCAGTTCCGCTTGCTATATTTTGGGGGTCAACTCTCATTTTAGAAGCCGCACTAAATACGGAACCTAATTCTATTCTTATAAATTTTGTGTCTAAATATAAATATTCTTGACTTGCAGTTTTTGGATCTGAATCATAATTCTTTACAATAGGAATTGCTATAAATGCTCCAATTTTTAAACTCATTATTTGAAATTCAGGTGAAATATCTATTTTCGTTCTAATATTCATATCTCCGAAAGTTGAATATAAACCATTCCCATTTCCAAATTGAGGTTGATAAGTTAATTGATTTGGATTTAATTCACCAGTTCTAAAATTCTGGTTAAATTTATTATATCCATACTGGAAATCAAATAAGCCTCCTAATTTCAATTTAAACTTTGGTTTTTTAATTGAATTTTGTTCAGCTTCTGGTTTTTCTTCGTTTTCATTTTCTTTTGTTTTATCTGTAATTTCAATACTGCTATTATTTTTTATATCTTCGTATAAATTTTCAATTAAGGTGTTTTCTTTTTCATTTTTTTGGTTAATTTTTGTTTCTTGTCTCTTGTTTTCTTTGGAATGTATATTAAAATTTATATTTAGAAAAAATATTAATAATACAAATATTTGCTTCAAGTGATTATTTTTCATGATTATTGTATATAGCTTCAAGTGCTTCTTTACCTTTTATTTTATAATCTTTTTGTAAAGTTGGGACTAAAATTCTAGTTCTCGTTGTGATTGAATGATTTTTATCCACTCTATTAAGCTTCTGATTCGTTGTTTTTTTATCCTCTAAATGTACTGTATCTTTATTTCTATTATTAAATTCTCTGTAAAAAATATCCCCATCTTGATATGTCAAAAATACATCAAAATATCTACCTTGATCGTATTCTGTTATTTGATTATCAACAAGTGTTCCGTTAAGGGTTTTATCAATCTTGTTTATTGTTTTTATGTTTTCTTTTTTGATTTCTTTATTTATTTGCTCTGAATAACTAGATATTATTATTGATAAAAATATAAATATAAAAAACATATTTTTTAAATATTAAAAAGAATATAATTCTTTAAAAATCAATTAATCTATAATTTTTATTTGCGGAATAACTGGAATTGGTAATTCATTTGGTAATTCTTCAATTTTAAAAGGCATTGGAATTTCATTAGATTTATCGTTAATATACTTTATTTCTCCGTTTTCAGCCGGTAAATCAATTAAACCTGTAAATTTAGAATCAAGCTCTAACAAAGAATCAAAACTTAATAATACCGCAGAACTCTTCGATTCATTTTTAGGCAAAGATGGAAAATCTATAGCTTTTGTTAAAGTTAGATCTATAGATATATCAGGTATTAAATTATTGGTTTTAAAAGGGTTCACGCTAGTTAAATCATCAATTATATCTGAAAATGCAATCATTTTTATTGTCAAAAATATAACAATGATTAAGCTTTTCATTTAAACTTTTAAATAAATTATAACATAAAAAATAGAATTTGTCAATTTTTTAATTTATTTCTTTTATTTATATTATTTTTTAATGTTTTTTTCAAAAATTTACTTGCAAATAAGAAATTATAATTCAGCTTTACAATATATAGATTTATGCTAAAAAATAACGGAAATAGAATATTTCTTGGTTTCATTTTTGGGATAATATTTGGCATAATTTTTAAGTTTAATAAATTGTTTCTTATTTCTATAGGTTTTAATTTCTTAAATTTAAAAATAATTGGGGATGTTTTTTTAAATTTAATTAAGATGATGTCAATCCCGTTAATATTTTTTTCAGTGACAGATTCAATTATTTCCATAGATGGTTTTTCAAAAAGTGGCAAAGTGATATTAAAATCTATTTCTGTTTTCTTGATAACAACTGTTTTTTGCGTTATTTCAGGAATAATTTCTGTTTCTTTGTTTAATATTGGAAAATTTAGTAATTTAGATATAAACTCAATAACTTCAAATATATCAGATAGTTTATATAAAATTATAAATAATTATGATGTAAATAAAAATAGTTTTTCTGGTTTTATTTTAGATATTATTCCTTCTAATATATTTGAATCTTTTTTAAAAGGTAATTTTTTGCAAATTATTTTTTTTTCTATCATTATAGGAGTAGCTATCATAAATTCTAAAGAAGATTTAAGAAATATAAAATCTGCAATAAAATCCTTTTCAGCTGTTACAATGAATTCAATTCAAATGTTAATGAAAATAGCTCCTATTGCTATATTTAGCACTACTGCTTGGCTTTTTTCAACTCAAGATTTTAATTTAATAAAATCATTAGGTCTTTTTATAGGTTTAAATTATTTTAATGCTTTTTGTGTTTTATTTTTATGTTACGGTTTTATTATATTTTTTATTTTAAAATTAAATCCTTTTCATTTTTACAGAAAAGTAAAATCGGTTCAAATTATGGCTTACTTAACAGATAGCACCGCAGTTACTATGCCTACAGCTATGAAGTTATCGGTTGAAAAAATAGGAATCTCAAAAGAAAAAGTCTCTCTTATTATGCCAATAGGTATGACAATTAATATGAATGGGGGAGCTCTTTATTTAGGCGGTTGTGCAATTTTTTTAGCCCAAGTTTTTGGCATCGAATTAAATTTTTATAAATATATAACTTTAATAGTTATGTCGACACTTTCAGCTATAGGTACGGCACCAGTCCCTGGTTCAAGTATTCTTTTACTAGGAGGAATATTAGTTTCAATAGGTATTCCTATAGAAGCTATAGCTATAATATTCCCAATAGATAGAATTCTAGATATGTGCAGAACTGTTGTTAATGTAACAGGGGATATTGTTTCCGCTATGATAGTTGATAGATCGGAAAATACATTCAATGAGAAAATTTATAATTCAAATTAACTAAATTCTATTATCACATCAATCCACAAAATAATCCCTAAACCCTGCATTATAGATGGTTGTTGTTCTTGCCGCATAACCTCCTTCTGTTATATAAATAGTTGCATTTTTACCAAAAATATCTACATCTTTTTCTCCTTCTATTCCCCAGCCAGCATTGCCTCCATATATACAACTTTGATATCCACCTGCTGGCTTACCCCTAATATACAAAAAAGGATAGGCGCCACCTGTTGAATTATAAACTTGAGCATAAATAATTCCGGCGATTGAAATATTTTTAGGATATGTAAAAACAACGACGAGGTCTGTATTTGTTGCGTTTACAGAAGAATAATCGGTTATTACAGTATTATATCTAAATTGAGTACCATTTAAAGACATAAAAAACGGCCTAACTCCACTACTAGAACTTATATATTGTATAGCTCCGATACGTCTATAAAAAGTATATCCGCTAGGCAAATTTGCCATTACTGTGTCGGTTTCAATATTCATCCAAGCTTTTGTTGTTGTGCCATTTGAAATTAAAAATATTCTATACCAAGCCCCATTTGTTAACGCTCCACCTCTGTCGGTTGTTTGAGTTATATCTAATGTTTGAGAAGATGATAAAATTAAATCATAATTATCTTGAATAGAGCGACATTTACCTGTTGCTATATCTAGCTTTGTGTTTGGAGAGGTTGTGTTGTTTGAGATTGCAAGGCCTGATTTGTAGAGGATTGGGAGTGGGTTGGAAATATTCGCAGAAGTTAAATAACCTGAGTCGTTTGTAAATGAGGAGATATTTGTTGGAATAGTTGGAATTGTGGGTTTGTTAGAGAGGTCTGTGTAATTAATTTGCAAATTTCCACTTCCTTCTAGGCTTTGAGAATTTATTGTCTTTAAAGGGCGTTTTGTTTGAATTGTTGCAGTTGTTTCATCTCCTGTATTTATATTTGATGTATTTGAAATAACTATTTTTTGTGCATCAGTGCAATATCTTTTGTTTGTTGAGTCTGATATATTTGCAGTTGTGGTAGTGTCTGTTGTTGCAGAAGATGACAAAATAGGTTTATTTAAAATCTGGGCTATTCCGGTTGTCGCATTCCAATCTGAATTGACTTGTGACGCAGAGATGTTTGGTTTGTTTGTTAAGTCATTATAATTTCCACTAAATGCAACAACAGATAAATCATTAAAATATTTTTGAACTTTATTAAAAGCTCCTAAAATTGTATCTGTTGCTAAAATTACAGTTCTTGAACTAGAAGCAACAAAACCTATTAAAACAGAAGAGATTGCTCTTAAACCTGTAAAATATTTATTTGTTGGAGTTATTGATTCTGGGATATTTTCAGTTGTTAGAATTATGTTTCCTTGTAAAGTCCAACCATTTATAGTTAAAGTGTTCGAAACGGCATTTAAGTTTTGTAAAGCAATTGCTTTATTTGTTAAATCAGACAAATTTGCACTTGCATTCAAACCTCCTAAATTTTGCAAAGCAATTGCTGTGTTGGAAACCTCAATTAAATTATTTGTCTTGTATAAAACATCATTTGAATTTGCTTTTAAATCCAAAGCTATTTTTGTTGCATTAGAAACTGGTTTATTTGCATCGGATGTATTATTAATATTTGAAAATGAATCATTAATTAAATCAGACATTTTTTTTGGGATTGTGGGTATATTCAATAAATCATTATAATTTCCTGTCTTTGCGATTGTCGCTATATTTGAAATTGTTGAAATATCTTGAGTTCCAGTTTGTTGAGAGCGATCTTTTAAAGACGCTAAAGTTGAATCTGAAATTTGAGGCAAATCAACTTCTAGCCAATTTTTATTTGGGTAAAATCTAAAATATTTATCTTGAGCTTTAGAATAAAATTTCATACCAGTTTTAGGTTGTATAAAAATCCACCCCTTATTTTCATTATATATACATATATTCTGTTTATAATTTTGTAATTCTGAAGATGTATTATTTGATAAAATATATACATTTCCATTTAAAGGATTTATTGGCAAAGAATCGACATTCAAGTCTTCACAAATTTGATAAATCAAGCTATCTATTGTTAGATAATTATCATTTAGAATCGTCTCTTGAATATCTTCATTTTGCCCTATGTATTGTAATTGTATATTATCTGATAAATTTGCCATATTTTATATTAAAAAAATATTAAAACAAGATTCTTAATTCAGGAAGCAAAATAGAATTATTTTTTAAATTCTAGTTTTGTTTGACAAATAACTAATAATTATATTAACATTTTTATATTAATAACCGTGGAAAAGATAAAAAGATTTATTCACTTAAGAGTAAAAACAGAATTTAACTTACTTAATAGCCTTGTTTTTACTGAAAGTCTGTCTCAAAAATTAAAACAAAACTCTTTTTTAGCTTGCGGTTTAATGGATTTTGCTAATTTATCTGCTGGCATGCAATTTTCTTATCATTTAAAGAAAAACGGAATAAAGCCTATTATAGGAATGAGCTTGCCAGTCTTTAATGAAAATTTTGAAGATGTTTCTGAAATTGGTTTAATTGCAAAAAATGAAAATGGCTATTCAAATTTATTAAATATTTTATATCAATTAAATTTTCATAGTATTGAAAATGATAAAAGATTTCATCTAGATAAGTTAAAAGAATACAGCGAAGATTTAATTTGTTTAACTGGAAGTAGAAAAGGATATATAAACAAAATATTTAAAAATAATGGAGAGAAAGAAGCAGAGAGAGAGCTTATAAAACTTCAAAATATTTTTAAAAATGATTTATTTATTGAGTTAGGGAGATATGGATTTGAAAACGAGCAAGAAGATGAAAATTTCTTAATTAATTGTGCTGAAAAAATCAATATTCCTTTTGTTGCAACAAATGAAATTTTATTTATTAATAGAGGTCAGTTTGAAGCATTTGACGCTCTTTCTTGTGTTAAAAATAAAGAATTTGTATCCTCTTTAGACAGAGAGGTTTTGAATTCTGAATTTAATTTAAAAACTGAAGAAGAAATGATAGATTTATTCTCTGATATTCCAGAAGCAATTGAAAATACTGTGAACATAGCAAGAAAATGCTCTTTTTTTATTAAAGAAAAAAAACCTAGATTGCCAAGCTTTAATTTAAAAATTACAAATGAAAATGAAGCAAAAATATTAGAAGAATTAACAAAAAAAGGATTAGAAAGTAGAATAAAAGAAATTAAAGATTTATATGAAATAGAAGACGAAATTTACTGGAAAAGATTGGAATTTGAACTTGCCATAATTACAAAGATGGAATTTAGTGGCTATTTTTTAGTCGTTTCAGACTTTATAAATTGGGCAAAAAATAACAAAATATCAGTCGGCCCAGGTAGAGGTTCTGGTGCAGGGTCTATTGTTGCGTGGGCTTTGAAAATAACAGGTTTAGACCCTATAAAATACAGTCTTTTATTTGAAAGATTTTTAAACCCAGATAGAATTTCAATGCCTGATTTTGATATAGACTTTTGCCAAACAAGAAGAGAAGAAGTTATAAATTATGTAAGACAAAAATATGGAGATTTAAGGGTTGCGAATATAGTAACTTACGGGAAGATGAACGCAAAGACTGCTATAAAAGATATAGGGCGAGTTCTTCATGTTCCGTATGTGAAATTAGATGAAATATCTAAAATGATACCATTTAACCCTTTAGAGCAGATCACAATAAAAAAAGCATTAGAAATGGATAAGAGATTTCGAGAGCAAAAAGAAAATGACGAAGAAATAAACCAACTTATAAATATTGCAACAGAAGTAGAGGGTTTAATTAGACATTCTTCAATTCATGCTGCAGGTATAATAATTTCGAACGAAGAGATACAAAAAATAGCACCTGTTGAGAAATCTGAAGAAGGTATTTCTATTATAGCTTATGATATGAAAGATGCCGAAAAAATAGGAATGGTTAAGTTTGATTTTTTAGGCTTGAAAACTTTAAGTGTTATCTCTCAAATTGTTGATACTTTGAAAGAAAAAAATATAGAACTTAATATAGAAAAAATAAAAACAGATGACAAAAAAACTTTTGAACTATTAAGAAGTGCTAATTTGAAAGGAATATTTCAATTTGAAGCAGTAATTCCAAGAATAACTTTAAAAAAGATTCACACAGATAAAATAGAAGACTTAATGGCTATAACTTCATTAGCAAGGCCGGGCCCTATGAGTAATATTCCAACTTATATTAGAAGAAAAACAGGAGAAGAGCCTGTAAAATATTATCATTCCGCCCTAGAAGAATCCTTAAAAGAAACATTTGGTATTATAATTTATCAAGAGCAAGTAATGCAAGTCGTTCAGATATTAGGTGGTTATTCTTTGGGCGAGGCAGATATAGTAAGAAAAGCTATGGGTAAAAAAATTCAATCTGAAATGGAATTACAGAAAGATATTTTTATAAAAAAAGCAATAGAAAAAGGAATTATTGATAAAAACGAAGCAATAGAAATGTTTGAAATTATTGCAAAATTTGCTGGATACGGTTTTAATAGAGCTCACGCTGCTTCTTATGCTCTAATATCATATCAAACCGCTTATTTAAAAGCACATTACCCGTTAGAATTTTTCATAGCAAATTTAAATTTAGAAATTGGAGATACAGATAAAATAAACTTCTTTATTATAGATTGTAAATTATTTGGAGTGAAAGTTTTAACACCTTCTGTCAATAAATCTAATGTTTATTTTAAAGAAGAGAATCAATCAATAAGATACGGCCTTGCAGGCCTTAAAGCGGTGGGTGAAAATTCAGCCTCTCAAATCTGCAAAGAAAGAGAAAAAGGTGAATTTTTAAATTTAGAAGATTTTATATCAAGATGTAAAGAATATTTAAATAAAAGAAATTTAGAAGCTTTTATACTTTCTGGTGCTTTAGAAGATTTTGGGTTTTCAAGAAAAGCACTTTTTGAAAATGTTGAAAGAATTCTAAATTACGAAAAAGAAACTTCTGGAGCGTCTCTTTTTTCAGACGATCAATCTGTTTCAGGTCTTTTAATAGAAAATGTGCAAGAGTTTAATCAAGATGAATTATTGAAATATGAATTTGAATTTTTTGGTTTTTATTTTTCCTCTCATCCACTGGAAGAAAAAAAAACAATTCTATTAACTAACAATATAATTCTTTCTACGAATATAGAAGAAGAATTTGCAGAGAAAAATGAAGCAACTTTTTATATATCAGGTGTGGTTGTAAAATTTATTCAAAGGTTTAAAAAGAATGCAAGATTTGCATTTCTGCATATGGTTGACTTTGAAGGAATGTACGAAGTTATGATTTTCAATGATAAATTGATAGAGAAACATATAAATTTATTACAAGAAGGCAAGACAATGATTTTACAAATTGACGGTAAGAATAATTTGGAATCTGGTTTAAAATTATTAGTTAAAGATATAATTTCAATTGATGATTTTATAAAAAAAGAAATAGATTTTGACTTCCAAGAAAAAAAAACTAATAACAGAAAAACACCAGAACAAAAAAATATAGAAGAAAGCAAAAAGAATGAAATGAAAACCGAGAATAAAATAATTACTAAAACTTTAACAATAAAATGTGAGAAATCTTCAGAATTAATCGAAATAGAAAGCAATTTAAAAAATGGAATCTATAAAAATTATGATAATATTGTTATACAAATTGGAGATACAACAATTAAAACAGATGTTGTATAAATTTTTAGATTTCTTGCAAATAATAAAAAGAATTAATATTTATTATTCGAACAAAGTTTTATGAACGAACAATCTTTATATACTATTGAAGATATATGTTTTTGTTTAAAAGATTCACAAAGATTTATTAAACATAACGACTTAAATTTTAATTCTATTTCAATAGATACAAGAAATATCTCAAGAGGTTCAATTTTTTTAGCGATAAAAGGAGATATTCATGACGGGCATAATTTTATAGATAATGCAATAAATAAAGGAGCAAGCCTTATAATATGTAGTTATATTCCTGAAAGAATTAGAGCCAAAAATTCCGTCAGAAATGCAAACATTATTATAGTTCAAGATACAATAGAAGCTCTTGTTCAGATTGCAAAATTTCAAAGATCAAGATTACAATCTAAAGTTATAGCAATTACAGGAAATATAGGTAAAACAACTATAAAAGAAATGATAGCCAGCGTTTTAGGTAATTTTTTTAAAGTACATTACCCTCAAAAAAGTTTTAACAATCATATTGGCTTACCTTTAACTCTTGTAAATGCAGCACTTGACACAGATATTCTTATTTTAGAAATGGGAATGAATCACAAAGGAGAGATAGCCTATTTAACAGATATAGCCAAGCCAGATATAGCAATAATAACAACTATTGCACCAGTTCACACTGAATTCTTTGAAAATATAGAGGAGATCGCTAAAGCAAAAGCTGAAATATTTCAAGGAATGAATGAAAATGGAATTGCAATTTTAAATCAAGAAAATAAATATTACGATATATTGCTTGAAGAAGCAAAAAAAAGAGGTATAAAAAATATTTTAAATATCGGTTTAAAAGGAAAGTCACATGTATATATAGAAGATTATAAATTTAATAAATTTTTTCAAACAGAATATAAACTTGCAATTCCTACTAAAGAAGGGAAATTAAATTATAATGCGGTTGTTTCAGGTATAAGTTACCACAGTGCTTTTAATACATTATTTATTTTTGCTTTAGCTAGATTATTCAAATTAGACAATGAAAAAGTTATAGATATCATATCTACCCTGAAAATATTCGAAGGAAGAGGTAATATAGAAAGAGTTCAAACAGCAAATAAAGAATTTTTAATTATAAACGACTCTTATAATTCAAGCCCAGAAGCATTAAAATCTGCTATAAATTCTTTAGGGGTGTTGAAAAGAATGTACTCGAACTGGAAAACAATTTTAATAATAGGTGATATGCTTGAACTTGGGAAAGATTCATTAAGATATCATTTATCTTTCAAAGATATTATTTTAGAAAATAAGATAGATAAATTATTAACAGTAGGTGAATTTACAAATGCTTTAGCAGAAACCTTAAAAAACGATATATATGTTGAAAGTTTTAAAGAAACAAGAGAGCTTGTCAAAGTTGTTAGAAAAAAAATAGATGATAAATCTATAGTTCTATTAAAAGCTTCAAATAGTATGAAATTTGGAGTTATTGTTAATAAATTATACAGATAATAAAAATTCAAACAATGATAAAAAAACCTTATTTATTTTTTTTATTTATAATTTTCTTTATGATTGCAAATTTACTTTTCTCAAAAAATAATTTATTTATTTTCTTAAAAAAGAATAAAATATTAAAGAATAAAATAAAAAAACTGGAAGAATTAAAAATAAAAGACCTCAATTTAAAACTTTTAATTGAAGAATTCGACAAAGAAAACCCGGACTTAATAGATGAATTAGTTAAGCAAAAATTAAATCTATGCAATTTAAAGGAAAAAGCAACCAAAGATTTATAATATTAATTTGTAACTCTGCGTTCAATCTCTTAATCTCTACTACTTCCAAATAATCTTTGAAACTAAGTTAACGATCTTAACTCATTTTGATTTACTCTTTCTGTGGGCTCTTCAATTTTTTTCTCTTTTCCGAATAATCTTATGCAAATTCTTCCAAAAAAAGATAAATCCTCTCTTTCTTCTCTCTTTTCTTCATAACATTCTAACGCAGGAGGATTGAAAGTTTCTGTGGGCTCTTCAATTTTTTTCTCTTTTCCGAATAATCTTATGCAAATTCTTCCAAAAAAAGATAAATCCTCTCTTTCTTCTCTCTTTTCTTCATAACATTCTAACGCAGAA
>JAVKNF010000029.1:0-21465 GCA_031537795.1 Candidatus Deianiraeaceae bacterium
AGATTATTGACAAGTTAAACATTCGTCATTTTCTAGTTTTTCTATTGATTCAAGTTTTTCAGCTGTGTGTTGATTGATTTTTTCTCCTCTGCCAATTGACCTTGATCTTAAATAATATAAGGATTTTAGATTATTGACAAGTTAAACATTCGTCATTTTCTAGTTTTTCTATTGATTCAAGTTTTTCAGCTGTGTGTTGATTGATTTTTTCTCCTCTGCCAATTGACCTTGATCTTAAATAATATAAGGATTTTAGATGTTTTGAGGCAATTAAATGTATTTTGTGTAAATAAACTTTACTTACATTTGATGTTATGAATAAATTTAAAGATTGAGCTTGGCAAATAAAAGGTGTTCTATCACTAGACAATTCAACTATACAGGCTTGATCTATTTCAAATGCAGTTTTGAATACATCTTTTTCTTTTTGGTTTAAAAAGTCCAAATGTTGCACAGAGCCTTCATTTGCAATAATACTTTGCCAAATTTCTTCTTTATTTTGGTTTTTTGTGTTTAGTAATTCTGTTAAATATTTATTTCTAATAGAGCCTAAACCCGTAAGGTTCTTTTTGCTAAAAGTATTTGCTACAAAAGGTTCAATACCAGGTGAACAGCCACCACAGATTTCAGATATTGAAGCAGTTGGAGCTATTGCGGTTTTATGAGTGAATCTTTCTCCTTCTTTTTTAATTCTTTCGAAAATTTTTGTTAGATTTGCATCTTTTTCAATTTGGTTGTTTTTTAATGCATTTTTGTATTTTTTATATATTTCTTCAAAACCTTCTTTAATATCAATCTCTTTCTCTTTAATAAGTTTATCGACTATCATATCGAAGTTATCTAAACAAGGGGTTTTTTCAATTGCTATTTTTCTTGATGCCAAATCAACCGCTTCCTTTATATGTTTGAAAACTTTAAAGTTAAAGGATTTTGCTAATGCCGATTCGAACGGTATCATATTTTTTTGTAAATAAGAATGAAACCCCATCACTCCAAGCCCTACACTTCTTTCTCTTGAAACGGAATATTTTGCATTTTGCATCGCATCGTCCCCTCTTTTATAGAAATCTTCTAAAACATTGTCTAAAAATTCCATTATATCTTGAATAATATTCTTGTCGTCTTTCCATTCTTCAAAATACTCTAAATTTAAAGAAGACAAACAACAAACAGCAGTTCTTTGCTTGTTAAGTTGGTCTAACCCTGTTGTAAGAGTTATTTCAGAGCAAAGATTTGATGTTTTTTGCTTTAAATTCCAATATTTATACGTTTCTGGTTTATATTTATCTACGTTGTCTTTAAATAACATATAAGGTTCGCCAGTTTCTAGTCTTGTGGTTAAAATCTTTATCCAAAGTTCTCTAGCTGAAACTTCTTTTATTTTTTTATTATTTGCAGGAGATAATAAATTCCACATTTTATTTCCTTCCACAGCTTCAATAAACTCATTAGTAATTACAACTGCATGATGAATATTTAAAGATCTTCTGTTTTGATCTCCACCTGTTGGTTTTCTAATTTCAGTAAATTCTTCTATTTCAGGATGAGATATATCTAAATAAACAGCAGCACTTCCTCTTCTCAAAGAACCTTGAGATATTGCAAGCGTAAGAGAATCCATAACTTTAATAAAAGGAATTATTCCGCTTGTTGTGCCATTTGTGCCTATTTTTTCACCAATTGATCTTACGTTTCCCCAATAACTTCCAATTCCACCTCCTCTTGAAGCTAAATATGCGTTTTCGTGCCACAAATCAACAATTGATGTTAGAGAATCTTGACATTCATTTAAGAAACAAGAGATTGGTAGCCCTCTTTTTGTGCCTCCATTACTTAAAATTGGAGTTGCCGGCATAAACCAACACTTTAACATATAATCTAAAATTCTTTCTTCGTGCTCTTTATTGTTTGAATAAGCTTTAGCAACTCTTTTGAATAAATCTATCGGTTTTTCATTTTCTATTAAATATCTTGCATACAACATTTGAATGCCAAAATCTGAAAATCTGTCAGATAGTTCTTTATTTTTATTCATATTTTCTAAAAAGTTAAAAATTTGTATCAGGTATTTTTTAAAAAAAAAGAAAAAAGAAAAAATTTTTTTTCTTGATAATTAAAAATATAGTATATTGATTTTGTTTAAAATTGTAATAATACATATAAATAAATAGTGTCGCAAAAATTTGATATAAAACAAGAGGATGTTCTATCTTTAGGCCTTCATTTAGGTCGCTCCGCTAGGTTCACTAATAGAACAATGGAACCTTTTATTATAGGAAACATGAATAATATTTCTATCCTCGATCCTAATTCTATTATTTCTCAATTTGAAAATGCACTAGAATTTTTAAAAGAATCTGTTAAAGCTGGAAAAAAAATACTTTTCATTAGCACTAATCTCGAATACAGTAAAATGATTCAAGATTTAGCAAAAGCAACAGATCAATTTTCTTATACATATAAATTAATAGGGGGTTTATTGACGAATTGGTATACTGTTTATAAATCAATAGAATTAATGAAAGAAAATGAAGAAAATTTAAAAAATATAGATTCTTCTGAAATTCAATACACAAAAAAAGAACTTGCTCAAATGAAAAAGGAATTTAATACACTTTTCCAAAAAATGAACGGCATCAGAGACATGAAAAGAAGACCTGATGTAGTTGTTCTTTTTGAAACTAATGAACATAATAAATTGATTCTTAAAGAAGCAAAATTAGTTCATTTATCAACTGTTGCATTTATTGATACGAATTTTAAACTTGAAAATGTTGATTATCCGATTCCTGCTAACAATTCTTCAGAAGAGGCTGTTAAATTTTGCGTAGAAAGAATTCAAGAGGCAATTCTTTCGGTTGAAAAAGAAGTCAAAAAAGATAATAATCCTCGTGAAGATAAAACAAAAAAAGAAGGGGAAAGAAAAACTTTAACTTTAGGTTCTAAAATTTATAACAATACAAATAATGGAGATAGGCCTTTTGCTAGAAATAATTATTCTGGAAATAGAAATTTCAATAATAACAGATTTCAGAATAAAAATGAAAATGGAAAGACTGGAGACAAATTTACAAAAACAGAAACTCTTAAAGCTGAAGCAAAATAATAAATATGTCTGGAGTGAATTTAGTTTTAGTTAAAAAATTAAGAGAAGAATTAGGTGTTGGTTTTGCTGATTGTGTTAAAGCTTTGAAAGAAGCTAATGAAAATTACGAAGAAGCACGTGTGATCTTAAGAAAAAAAGGTATAGCTTCTTCTGAAAAGAAAGCTTCCAGAATTGCAAATGAAGGTGCCGTCTCATTTTTACAAAAAGATGATTTATTAATTGTTGTAGAGATGAGATGCGAAACTGATTTTGTTGCTCGTGGAGATAATTTTAAATTCATTATAGATATGACTTTAGATCAGCTTTTATCTAAAAAACCTAAAGATTTAGATGAATTAATGAATTCTTCTTATGAAAATTCAAACTTTAAAGAAACTTTTGACTTAAAAAAAATGGCAATTGGAGAGAATATTAAAATTGGTTCTTTTAAAATTATAGATATTAAGAATAAATCTTTTGGGTTTTATTTGCACAACCCTCTAAATGGCTCAAATAATGCTGGCCAAATTTTAAGCATCGTTCTAATAGACAGGAAAACAGAAAATCAAGATATTTTAAACTTTTTGAAACAGATTGGCATGCATATAGTGGCCTCTCAACCTATAGCTTTATATGAAAAAGATATAGATCCAATTCTTTTAGAATTTGAAAAATCTATATTTTTAAGTCAGGCCGAAAATTCTGGCAAACCTCAAAATGTTATTCAAAAAATGATAGATGGCAGGTTAAAAAAATTCATTCAAGAAAAAACTTTAACGAAGCAACAATTTGTTTGCAATACAGATGTAACTGTTGAAACTGCAATTTTGAATGTTCAAAAAGATTTTCATTTTGAATTTAATTTAGATTCATTTTTTAGATTTCAATTGAGTTCTGAAGCAAATTAGTCTTTATGAATAAAGATTATATTTGTGTTCGCGGAGCAAAAGAGAATAATCTTAAATCTATCGATATAAATATACCAAAAAATTGCTTTGTTGTAATTACAGGCCCAAGTGGCAGTGGAAAGTCTTCTTTAGCTTTTGACACAATATATGCGGAAGGACAAAGAAGATATATTGAAAGTCTCTCATCAACTGCTAGATATTTTTTAAATGAAAACAATAAACCAAACGTTGATTCAATAACAGGTCTTTCTCCTGCTATTGCTATAGATCAAAAGACAACTTCAAAAAATCCACGTTCAACAGTTGGAACAATCACAGAGATATATGACTATTTAAGAGTTCTGTATGCAAGAATAGGAAAATTGTTCAATAAAAATGGGCAGATCATCAAAAAATATAATAGCTCTCAGATTACAAATATAATTACAAAGCTACCAATTGAAACAAAAATAAGAATTTCTGCCTCTTTTAATTTTGATGTTGAAAATATTGAAGAAAAATTAGAAGAATTAAAAAAACACGGCTACCCTAGAGTTAGAATAAATGAAAATATTTACGAGTTTGAAAACTTACCAAAATTAGACAAAAAAATAAAAGATTACGAGGTAGATTTAATTTTAGATAGAATAGTCATAAAAGACGGAATTTTAGACAGAATTTCTAACGCTGTTGATTTTTCTATGAAAATCACTTCAGGACTTGTAAAAATTGAATTCGCAGAATTTCCAAATAAAGAGTTTGAAGTTGAAGGTGAAATCTTTAAATCTGGTAGTTTTAAGGTTTTTTCTGAAAATATGTTTTGTGATGTTTCTAAAAAAATTATCGATAAAATTGAACCAAACATCTTCTCTTTCAATAGCCCTTTTGGAGCTTGTAAAAATTGCCACGGCCTTGGTTATGAGAAATTCTTTGATGAAAAATTAATAATTTCAAATCCTACACTTTCTATAATTGAAGGAGCAATTGAAGTTTGGGAACTTAAAAATAAAAGATATTACAGAGATTTAGCTATAGCTTTATCAAAGCATTTGAAGTTTGATATTTCAACTCCTTATGAAAAATTACCAGATAACGTAAAACATATTCTATTATATGGGTTGGAAGATGAAATTGAGGTATCTTTTGAAGAATCTGGAATGACAAAAACTACAAAAAAGAGATTCTTCGGAATTATAACAGATATTGAAACTGAATACGAGAATTCGATGTCCGGTGAAGATTTTAATGTGATAAATTTTGAAAAATATCAAGAACTGTTAGCATGTAGAAAATGTGCTGGTTTTAGGTTAAATGAATCTTCTTTAATGATTAAAATTGACAATCTGAATATCGGGCAAATTTGTGATTTTGATATTAAGGAATTATTGAAATGGATAGATGAATTTCAAAATAAAGTAGAAGGTTTTGAAAAAGAAGTAGCGATGAATGTTTTCAAAGACATAAAATTAAGGTTAGGTTTTTTAATTGAAGTTGGTTTAGATTATTTAAGTTTGAATAGGTCGGCTACAACTTTATCAGGTGGAGAAGCTCAAAGAATAAGACTTGCTTCTCAAATAGGTTCTGCTCTTTCTGGTGTAATTTATGTTTTAGATGAACCTTCAATAGGATTACATCAATCTGATAATCATAATTTAATAAAATCTTTAAGGCATCTTGTTTCACTTGACAATAGTGTTATAGTTGTCGAGCACGATGAAGACACAATGCGTGCCGCAGATTATCTGATAGATGTAGGTCCAGGAGCTGGAAAATACGGAGGCGAAATTATTTCTCACGGAACTCTGGAGCATTTATGCAAGGACCCAAATAGTATTACTGGAAAATTTCTATCTGGGCAAGAGATTATAGAAGTTCCAAGAGCAAGAAGAAAATACGGTCGCTCTATGATGATAGAATTAATTAACGCAAGAGAAAATAATTTAAAGAATCTTGATTTAAAAATTCCGTTAGGGCTTTTTGTTGGAGTATCGGGGGTTTCTGGGAGCGGTAAATCTACTCTTATTTTAGATACTCTATATATTGGACTTTCTAATATATTAAATAATTCAAGTACAAAAGCAGGAATTTATAACGAAATTAAAGGTTTTGATAATATAAATAAAATTATAAAAATAGATCAAGACCCAATAGGTAGAACGCCTCGTTCAAACCCTGCAACTTATACTGGTTTATTCATTTTAATAAGAGATATATTCACAGCTCTGCCAGAATCAAGGCAAAGAGGTTATAAATCTGGTAGATTCTCTTTTAATGTTAAAGGAGGGAGATGTGAAAATTGTAAAGGGGACGGGCTTATAAAAATTGAAATGCATTTCTTGCCAGATGTTTATATAACTTGTGAAATTTGCAATGGAAAAAGATACAATAAAGAAACTCTAGAAATTAAATATAAAGGCTTCAGTATAGCTGATATTTTAGAAATGAACGCAAGAGAAGCGTTAGAAATCTTCACAGATATTCCGTCAGTGAAAGAAAAACTTATAACTTTAATAAAAGTAGGCCTTGATTATATTAAATTAGGGCAATCTTCAACTACACTTTCTGGTGGAGAAGCACAAAGAATAAAGCTATCAAAAGAACTTTCAAAAAAAGCAACAGGAGATACTTTTTACATATTAGACGAGCCGACAACAGGTTTGCATCATGTTGATATTAGAAGGTTGCTGGACGTTCTTCATACTTTAGTTGATAACGGAAATACAGTTTTAGTGATAGAGCATAATTTAGAAGTTCTTAAAACTGCAGATATGATAATAGATATGGGACCTTCTGGAGGGAAAAACGGCGGTTATATAGTTGCTGAAGGAACACCAGAGGAAGTTGCAATGAACGAAAACAGCGTTACTGGAAAATATTTAAAACCACTTTTACCAAAATTAAATAAAATTTAAAAAACAAAAGATTGACTATTAATTATTCATTATGCTAAATGTACCTTATAATAAATTTTGTTTATGAATAAAAAAATATACATATTAATTCTTACTTTAGTTTTAAATTGTGCAAAAGATAAAGGTAAATTGGATGACCTAGATGCACCAAAATGGGCTTTTGATCCTTACATTACAATGTCTAAAGATGACAGAAAAATAAAAATTGCAGCATCAGGTATGGCCTGTGCAACAGAATCAGGTTTAAGAGTTCAAATACAAAAAGCTGATGCTGATGCAAGACTTTCAATGGCGAAACAAATTGGAGTCGAAATTAATTCAAGCCTAGAAGATTATGTAAAAGAAACTTCAAGTTCCGAAAAACAAATCATTGAATTTAAAAAGAATTTTGAGGCAAAGAGTCAAGAGATTATAGATCATCTTCCTATTTCTGGTTCTTACAGAACTGATATCTGGCAAAGCACACAAAAAACTTCATACGGAAAAGGTTGTGATGAAATGCTTTTTGTAAGAATGGAAGTTGATAGAGAAAAAATAACTGACTATCTTTCAAAAAGTCTTGATGATTATTCAAAAGGTGTAAAAGATAGAAATTTTGCAAAAAATTTCAAAGAGAAAGCAATAAATGATTTCAAGAATCAAGATAAATAAGTAGATTAAGAATTAATAAACGATATCGCTATGTTTATATCTAAAAAATTTATTTTAATATTATTTCTCTCTTTTCTATTTAATTTCTGCGGAAAAGAAACAAAAAAAATTATATTAAGGGAAGCCTCAGAAAAAGAGGTCAAACCAGATAAGATATTAAATATATCTAGCAATAATTCTTATACCGAATCTTCAGAAGTCTTAAATTTTGAAAATAAAAACAAGAAAAAATTCTCATCATTTCAACGTAAAGGGAATAGTCTGCATACACAACTTGACTACGAAGAGAATATAAATCTAGTGCCTCTTCCAGGAGAAAAAATTCAAGAACAGCAAAATGATAATAACTCTCAAAAACCTAATTTGAATACTCAAATTGAAGATAAATCAAACGAATTATTAAAAAAAACAGATTCAATATTTCAAGAAGATCTTGAACAGAATAAAAATGCAGAACAAAATAAAAATCTAGAGAAAGATATCAACAAAGAAAAAGAGAAACAACTTGAAATTACTCAAACAGCAAAACAAAAAGCTGAAATAAATAAACAGAATACAGTAAAAGAAGCTGAAATCACAAAAAACCAAAAAAAATATATACAAATTGGTTATTTTAAAAATCGTAAAAATGCAGAGAAATACAAAAGAGAGATTGAATTAATATTCGCTAAAAACAAAAACGAGATATCTAAAATATTTATATGGGAAAAAGAAAAAGAATCTTTTTATTTACTGATCAATCCTTATGAAAACAATAAAGATAAATCAGATATAATAATGAAGGAATTTCAAGATAACAATTTAAAAGTCTTTATAAATTATCATACACTGAATGAATAATTCCGAAAAAATTGAAAAAATTATAAAAATATTTAAGATTGACAACCCAAACCCTAAAACTGAATTAAATTATAGAAATGACTTAACTTTACTGATAGCAATTTTATTATCAGCTCAAGCAACAGATAATTCTGTTAATAAAGCAACAGAATTATTATTTCAAGAATTTAATACGATTGAAAGTTTTGCAAAATTATCAATAGAAAATCTGCAAGACTACTTTAAAAGTATAAATTTATATAAAACAAAATCAAAACATATTTTTTATTTAATTAAGATGATAGAAAGTGAATTTAAAAACAAAGTCCCAATTAAATTCGAAGAATTAATTAAATTACCTGGAGTAGGAAGAAAAACAGCAAACGTTTTTCTGTCAATTTCTCAAAATAAAAATACAATGGGAGTTGATACACACATATTAAGAGTCTCAAATAGAATCGGTTTAATTAAAACAACTCAAGTATTACAAGCTGAAAAAACATTAATGAAAATAATACCAGAAAATGAAATTATAAATATACATCAATGGCTTGTTTTACACGGCAGATATATCTGTAAAGCTAGAAAACCAAATTGCAAAGAGTGCAAAATCAATACATTATGCAATTATAATTTACAGGATCACATACTTTGCAAAACCACTAACTAATTAAGAACCCTTATAAATATCAGAAAATAGATTTATTTGTCGGTGGCAGTCCTTGTCAATCTTTTTCAATGGTTGGTAAAAGAAAGGGGCTTGATGATAGGGGTAATTTGTTTTTTGAATTTGCAAGATTAGTTGATGAAATAAAGCCAAAAGTATTTATATTTGAAAATGTAAAGGGTTTATTATCTCACGATAGCGGTAAAACTTGGATAACAATTGAAAACAGAATAAAAGAGCTTGGCTATAAATACCAAAAGAAGTTTTAAATGCAAGAAATTATGGCATACCTCAAAATCGTGAAAAAGTATGTATTTTTGGTTTTTTAGAAGAGCAAGACTTTAGCTTTCCAAAACCGATGCATCTTGAAATAACAATGCAAGACTTACTAATAGACAGCCCTGATGCAAAATATTTTTTACCTGAGAAAGGTATAAAATTTGTTAGTGATGAAAAAAATCTTAACAAAAAATATACTCAAATTGATGGCAAAATTGCATTATGTCAAAAACGAAACCAGCAGTTTAATTGGCATGGAGATTTTGTAATGGATAAATACTTTTTGTCTGAAAAAGTTAAAAACTATGTATTAGCAAGCAGAACTGGAGATTTTTATTCAAAACCTGAAACAGACCTAGAAATTGCAAGACCTTTGTTATCAACTATGGCAAAAATGCACAGGGCTGGCGTTGATAACTATATTACAAGAGGCGATAAATTGCGTAAATTAACACCTAGAGAGTGTTTAAGACTCATGGGTTTTTGTGATGACTTTAAAATAGTTGTTAGCGATACAGAGGCTTATAAGCAGGCTGGCAATACTATTGTTGTTGATGTATTAGTGAATTTATTGAAATCTATCTATAGAGTTGAATGAAATAACATTACTTGGTCAAAAATACATCAATATTGATACAATAGATAGCATTGCTATACCTGATTGTTTTGTGCATAGAAATAACAAGCTTGATTATTCAAGAGGTAATGGAGAGACAAAGCTATATGTAGGCTCAAGAAAAATCATAGAACATCAATCTTTTTTCAATAAAACTTTAATGACTGATTTTTTCTTAAAAAGAGATTTACTTGAATATTTACAAGATGCAAAATTTGAATATGAAAATCAAGAGCAAGTTCATCGTAACAATATAGCTGATTACTGAGCTAAAAATAAGCAAATGATAGACAACAAAGAAGATGTTTTATTTTTCAATTTTATTGAATCTCAAACTGGTAGGGATTCAAGATTTTATATTACTTCGTTTCGTAAAGATATATTTTATAATGAATTTCGCAAAATAGCATTACCTGAAATTACATATATATCAATATTAAAATTGAAAAATGCTGAGAACAAAGAGATTTTTTATTTTAAACCATATTTGAATTATTTTTTTGACTCAAGACATCATAGTGCAATTATAACAGAAAAAGAAAAAGAAATTGAGGAAGATAAAACAATAAAAGAAGATGACAAAAAAGATATTATTTATGCACGCAAAGGACAAGGTAAATATCGCTCAAGTTTAATTGATGAAATGAGTGAGTGTTTAATAACAAGAATAAATGATGAAAGAATGTTAATTGCAAGCCATATTAAATCATGGGCTGTATGTGAAAATGACGATGAGCGTATTGATAAATATAACGGGCTTCTATTAACTCCTACTTACGATAGATTATTTGACCAAGGCTATATGATTTACAAAATGATGGGGAAATTTATGTTTCGCCTTATTTATCGCCATTAAATACAAAAAGATTGGGATTAATACCAAACAAGAAATATGATTTACAAGAACATAAAAAGCGTTCTTTTTATCTTGAATATCACAGGCAAAGTATTTTTAAAAAAGGTTAATATGAAAAAGATAACAAAGAAAAAACAAGAATATAAAGAAAAAATAAAAACAAAAGCTTCAAAAGATCAACTTGCAAAATTTAAAGATTGTTTTGAAACAAAGTGTGATAATCCAAACAAAGATAAAATGAATAAAACTATTAAGAATTTAATTGAGCAAAAGCCCGATGAAAGTTGATTATTCTGTGAATAATGGTTTTGCAAAGTACGTAACCTCGATAATTTAATTAAAAAAGATATTATTGAAAATTCTAATCTAATTTGACTTTAATTATTTTGATAAAAATTTTAATTTTAGTAGAACTTTAAATTGATTAAAAAATATCTTCTAGTATTTCTTTCAAGATAGGAACAAGATCTGAACCCCTTATTAGATTACCTGATTTTTTAGGATCTTCCAGCATTATAAAAATAATATATTCTGGTTCTTTCATTGGAAATGCTCCAACTAATTGAACATTAATTTTATTTCTATCATACCTCCCAAATTTATCAATTTTTATAGATGTTCCTGTTTTGGCGCCGACGTTATATTTTTCAAAAATTTTATATCTTTTGCTTGTAAACCCCGCTCTCATAATTCTTTTTACGATGTCGGAAGATTCTTTTTCTATTATCTTGTTTCCTATTTGATATTCTTCTTTTTTTAGAAAAGTTGGAAAAATCTCTTCCCCGTTATTTAATATTGTACCTATTGCCTTTAAATAATTTAAAACAGAAATAGCGAAACCGTGCCCATAAGACATAGTAATTGCATTTATTAGAGTTTCTTTTTTTGTAAAAATAGGTGTTCCAATTTCAGGTATTTCTATATCTATCTTTTCTGTTAGGTTTAAATTGTAAAAAAATGTATAATAATCTTTAAAACCTATATATTCAATAGCTTTTGAGCATATAACATTTGAAGAATTAACAATTCCTGCAAATAATGTCATATAGCCTCCTGTTTGTTCTTTTTTATCTATATCATGTATCGTAAAATTATCTATTTTATATTCTTCTCTTTTGTATTTTCTTTCTATATCTATTCCTACTTCATTGCTGTATGCACCTAAAAATACTTTACAAACAGAACCTAGCTCATAAACTCCTAAAGAAAATCTATTAAATAATTCTTGAGTGTTAGCTTTTTGATATTCATTCGGGTTAAAATCAGGCAAACTAACTGCAGATAATATTTCTCCATTTATTTTCATAATCACAGCAGAGCCACCTATTGCATTATGTTTTGAAATATTTTCCATTAATATATTTCTTAATGCTTCTTGTTTTTCTATATCAATAGATAATTGAAGTGCTTTTTCATTTTCAGAATTAGAAAGATAAGAATCAAAAGAAAATTCAAGTCCAGATAAACCCTTAATATTTATATCTGAAGATGTAAAACCTACTATATGAGATGTTGAGTTCTTATAAGGATAAGATCTCACGTTGTATTCTTCGAAATAAACACCAAAAACACCTTCTTTTATCAATAAATCTTTCTCTTTTTCTGATATATTATTTTTAAGTAAAATAAGTGGCGTTTTTTGATTCTTTTTAGCTTTGTATATTAATTGTTTTATTTTTTCAATTTTGTTTTCATTTATATTAATAATATTAAAAATTTTATCAATATTCTCATTTATCTTAATTATTTTCCCTGAATCTATGTAAAGATTGTATACTTTTTTGTTTATGGCTAAATATTTATTATTTCTATCAATTATCTCAAGTCTTTCATCTTTCTTAATATTATTTTCTATCTTCTTGTATATTTTACTATGAAAATCAAACATTTTAATAATTTTTATATTTAAAATAACAAACATAAAAAACATAAAATAAACAAGCATTTCAAATTGAAAGGCAGGGATTTTTAGTTTTTTATATAATCTTTTTAACACTTTTTAATAATTGTTTGACAATTTGAATTAAATAACTTAATTTTTTTTAAAATCAAACAAAATGAAAGACTGGAGACCAATTGTTGTAAATCTTGGCTGTAGATTGAATTCTTACGAAACTTCTTATATTTCAACAATTATGAAGAGTTTAGATATGCAAGATTTTGCACTAGTCAACACTTGTACTATAACAAATGAAAGTGAAAAGAAATCTAGAAAAGAAGTAAGAAAATTAAAAAAAGAAAACCCAAATAAAAAGATATTAGTGACTGGCTGTGCTTCAGAATTGCATTCAGATTATTTTTCTAAAATGCCGGAAGTAGACTTTGTAATTGGGAATGATTTGAAGAAGAATAAGGAAATCTATAACAAGATTAATTCTTTTTTTAAAAAAAATTTTCAAAAAATAGAGGATTTTCAAAAAGCAAAAGAGGAATTGCAAAAAACTTTTTTATTAAAAAATAAAAAAATATTTAGTGAAGATATATTTGATATAGATACCTTTCAGAAAGAAAGCAGAACCAGAGCTTTTATTGAAATACAGAACGGCTGTAATCATTATTGTTCTTTTTGCATTGTTCCTTTTGTAAGAGGAAAAATGCAATCAAGAAGTACTTCAGAGATAATAAATGAAATAAATGAACTAGAAAGAACTGGCTATAAAGAGGTTGTTTTAACTGGAGTTGATATTACGGATTACGGCACAGATATTTCAAATTCAAGACAATTATCCAGTCTTTGTAGATTGATTTTAAAAGAAACAAAAATAAAGAGATTGAGGCTCTCTTCAGTTGATGTTGCAGAAATTGACACAGATTTAATTGAAATTTTTAGAAATGAACCTCGATTTATGCCTTATTTTCATATTAGTCTACAGTCCGGCAATAATAATACACTAAAAAAGATGAGAAGAAGACATAAAAGAGAGGATGTTTATAATTTTATTAATAAAATTCACTCAATTAGAAAAGATGTAGGAATTGGCGCTGATATTATAGCTGGCTTCGGCAATGAAACGCTAGAAGAATTTGAAGATTCTTTGAAAATAATTAAAGAATGTGATATAAATTTTATTCACGCTTTCCCTTATTCTAAAAAAGAAAAAACTCTGGCTTCAAGTTGGGAAGATAATATTGAGAAATCAGAGAAAAAAAGAAGAGTAAATGAAATGATAGAATTAGGGAAAATAAATTTACATAATTTAATGAGAAAGATGCTTAACACTGAACAGACAATTATATTAGAAATTGGCGAGAAATCTGGCAAAGCTGAAAATTTTATTGATATTTTTGTAAATAATGAAGAAGGAATATTCCAAGCTGGGGATTTACTAAATGTAAAATGCACTTCATTTAAAGATGGGAAACTTTTTGGTGAAATAATAAATGAAAAAAAGTGATTTATTCGAACTTATTCAAGATTCAATCTTTATAAAAGATGAAATTAAAGAACCTCTTTTAAAATCAATATCTGGAGACAGAGTTATAGATATTCTATTTCATTTTCCCAAGTATTACAAAATACTAGTTAAGTCTAATAACTTGATAACGACGGAAGAATCTTCAATTATAAGATGTAAAGTAAAGATAATAAATAAAAAAATAGAAAAAGGTAGATTTGCAAACAAAAGAAGACATATATTTGATTGTATCATCAAGTCATCAGGGGAAGAAATAACTTTAGTATTTTTTCATATTGCTGAAAATCTACTAAATAAAATGAATAAAGACAATGAATTTATCGTAACTGGTAAGATTGAAAATTATAAAGGAAAAAAATGCTTAAATCACCCAAGATTAAACTTTAAAATCGAAGAAAATCAAAATGAATTTGACTTAATGAAAATAATATTCCCAAGGGATATAGATTTTAATTTTGAAGAATTAGAGAACGAAAAAATAAATTCAATAGAAACATATTATCATCTTAAAGAGCCAATTTATCAATATAGTTTTAAAAAAATTATTAAGGAAATTATTCGTAATATAGAAGAATTCAAACTTTTTGAAGAAGATTTTTTAAATATATCTTCTGAAATTTTCCCAAATTTTCTTGAATCTATAAAAAAGATCCATTTCCCTGAAAATTATGAGGAGATAAAACCAAATTCAATTTATTTTAAAAATTTAGCATTTTATGAAGTTTTGTCTTCGAATTTATCTTTAAATTTGATTAGATCTGAAAGCAAAGAAAAAGAAGGAATATCAATAGTCGGAACAGGTGAGTTAATTAATAAAGCATTAAAAATTATAAGATTTGAACTTACAAATGATCAAAAAAATGCATTCGAGGAAATCAAAGAAGAGCAAAAAAATAAAAAAAGAATGTCCAGACTGTTACAAGGAGATGTAGGCTGTGGAAAAACAATTGTAGCTTTGTTAACTGCATTAAATACAATAGAAGCTGGTTTGAATGTTATGATTCTCGCTCCAACTTCGATTCTTGCTACTCAACATTATGAATCTTTTAAAAATATATGCGATGAATTAAATTTAGAAATAGCTCTAATAACAGGTTCAACTACAAAAAAAGAAAAGGATAAAATTTTTAGCTTAATTAGAATGGGTTTTATTAAAATTTTAATAGGAACGCACGCTTTATTTTATATAGAAGAATTAAATTTTGAAAAATTCGGCTTATTTATTATAGATGAACAACATCAATTTGGGGTGCAACAAAGATATGACTTTGTAAATAAAAATAAAAATTCTGATACTTTAATGATGACTGCGACGCCCATTCCAAGAACGCTCTTACTTTCAATTTACGGAGATATTTCGATTTCAACAATAAAAGAGAAACCTAGCAATAGAAAAGAAATTGATACAAGAATAATTTCTTTAGATAGATATGAAGAAGTTAAAAAATCAGTTCAAAATTTATTAAATAAAAATGGGAAAGTTTATTGGGTCTGTAAATTAGTTCAAAAAGACAACGAAGAAGACTTAATATTTTTTAGAAATAAATACGAAAATGTAACAGATATAAAAACAAGAATTACTGATTTAAAAAAAGCTATAAAAAAATTCAATATTGAATATATCCACGGTGGGCTAAAAAATAAAGAAAAAGATAAAATAATGCAAGATTTCAAAGAAAATAAAACACATATGTTGATTTCTACAACTGTTATAGAAGTAGGAGTTAATGTGCCAGAGGCAAATTTAATTATTATAGAGAATGCAGAGATGTTCGGCCTTGCTCAATTGCATCAATTAAGAGGAAGAGTTGGGAGAGGGGAAAGGGAATCTTATTGCTTGTTATTACATAGTAAAAATTTATCCGAAAATGGAAAAAAAAGACTTGAAATTCTAAAAAAATATTCAGATGGCTTCTTGATAGCAGAAGCAGATTTAGAAATGAGAGGTGGTGGAGATATAATCGGAAATAGTCAGAGTGGGTTTAATATTTTTAAGTTTTTTTCGTTTTCCTTGGATAAAGATTTAATGCAAGAAGTATATAGAAATTCCAATTCTTTAATTAAAAAGTATAAATCTGAAGAAGATTCATCGAAAGAAATTGTTGATTTTTTCTTTAATATATTTTCTAGAAATATAAAAAAATCAGGAATTAATCTTACTTAATATTTGATAATTATCTTTATTATCAAGATTATTCAAAGAAAAGTTATCTTTCAATATAACTTCTTTTAGGTTCTTTTCTTCAGTTGAATTATTTATACTTGATAAATTTTCAAGATCTTTTTTTGATTCTTTTGTGATATTTTTTTCATTTTTATGAACATCAGTGACAGCTTTTTTAATATTTTCTGATGTCTCGGTAAGAGAGCTTACAGAAATAGATAATAGAGTTAAAGATACAACCGAGATTACGGCAGCTAGTACCGCATAGCCTACCATAGGCCAAGTCGGTATCAACCAACCAAGAGATATAAAGTCTTTAGGGCCAGGTACAATTAATATTTGATAGACTAAAACACCTAAACCGATAAACCCAGAATATTTCCCAATTGTTTCTTTCTCCATTTATCTATTTAATATTATTATAATTATTTTTTAAAATAAGTCAAATTTCTTTATTTATATATTTTTATAGTTATAATTTTATAGTTATGGAGAATCAAGATAAATCTTTAGATATACAGAATACAGAGAAAATTTTAGATAATGAAATAGAAAAACAACAAGATAAATTCTTAAGACAGAAAAAAAATTTAGAGACAATTTTCAAAAAAAAAGATAAAGAAATTGAGGATTTTAATAAAAAAATTGATGATCGTGATAAAGAAACAAATAATAATAAAGAAAATAGAGAAGAATTACAGAATCAAAAAATAGAAAATCAAAAAAAAATTAATATATCAAAAATTGAAGATGAGAGAAATGCATTACTTGAAAAAAGCTCCAGAATAAACGAAAAAGATATCAATAATGCTGCAAAAAAGGAAGATGGAGAGCTCGAGAAAAAAATAGGAGATAAGAATGAAAAATCAGCAAATCAAAGTAAAAGTGAGATAGGAAAATTACAAAAGAAAGCAGAAAATGAAAGAGATGAGAGAGAGAAATTATTTATCGCGGCAGAGATATCAAGACTTCAGAGAAGCAAAGAATATCAAAAAAAATTAATAGAAAATCAAAGAGAGTTTAATTTAAGAATGAATCAGACTTTAATGCAAAACATAAATAATAAAGACTTAAAAGAAGCCACTAAACAAGATACAAAATCTTTAGAAGAAAGACAAATAGACATAGAAAATGGAACTAGAGATCAGAACGGCAAAATAATAGAAGGACTTCAACATATAGAAATAAACGACAAAAAACTAGAAGAAAAAAGAAAAGAAATGGAAGAAAACGCCTCTTTAATGAAATCTGAAAAATTAAATCTTGAATCTAAAGCTAGAAATCTAAATAAAATAATAAATAATACCAATCTATTCCCATATATGTTAAAACAAGAAAAAGAAGAAATGAATAAGAATAGATCAACAAAACCTACAAGTAATCTAGAAAATCTAAAATATATGGAAAAATCCCAAAATAATAGGAAAAATAAAGATTCTATCGAGTTCTAAAAGTATTGTTTTCTATAAACATTTGATTTTAATATATTTTAAAATAAAAATACAAAAGATGTTTAAAATAGATAAAATTAATCTGTATCATTTTCCAATCTGCCCTTTTTGCAAAAGTATAAGATTAATTATGAATGAATTCAATGTAGAGTATACATCGCAAATAGAAAACTTCTGGCTAGAAAGAGATAAGTTTATTTCAATTAATGAAAGTAAAAAAGTTCCATTTCTGTTAATTAAATATTACAATACAGAAATTGATCTTGCAAAACAAAAACATAATATTATTTCAATTTTTGGTACAGAATGCATTATTAGCTTTATAATAGAAAATTATAAAACAGATAATTTAATTTATAAAACCGAATTCAAGTTAAATATCAAAAGAAATAAAATCTTGTGGTTTATTTTTAATATTTTTTATAAAAATTCTATAGAAATAATATTGGAAGAAAGAATTTATAAATATTATAGAAATATAAAAGAAGTAAATTTTATTAAATTACAAGAAGCAAGATTAAATTTACAAAAAGATCTAAAATATTTTGATAATATATTACTTGAGGAAAATGCTTTAATATCCGAAGAGAAAGATATTGCTGATTTAGTTCTTGGCGCTTTTATTTCTTCTTTAGATTATCTCGATGAAATCAATTGGGATAAATATTTAAACTTAAAAAATTGGTATTATGCAATAAAATCAAGGCCATCTTTCAGGAATATATTAATAGATGTAATTGAGGCTCAAAAACCTTCTAAAAATTACAATATTTTAGATTTCTAATAAAATTAATGCTTTAATAATCAAAGCGATAGAAGCTGTCTCGGTTCTCATTATTCTATTCCCTATCTTTATTGGAACACTATTAAATTGATTTTTTAGAAGGTTTATTTCCTCTTTATGGAATCCTCCTTCTGGCCCACAAATTGTGCAAATTTTCATAAATCTAATATCCGTGCTTTTCGAAAAATCTTCTTGAAATTCAGAGCAAGCACCGTAGAGAATTGAATAATCCTCTATCATTTTTAAAGCTTCTGTTAAATTTTTCACGATATCTACCTCTGGCATTTTATTTCCTCTACTCTGCTCTAAAGCTTCTATAATATTTGCATTAATTCTATCTAAATTTATTTCATTTACAGAGGAATTCTTCATTTTACAAAAAATAATTCTATGAATTCCAATTTCAACTATTTGTTTAGTTAATTTTATTATTTTATCTGGTTTTATAAAAGGAACAATTATGGCTAGATTTTTTAATTCTGTATTAAAATTTTTATCTATTGTATGTGAAAAATTTAATACAATCTCTTTATTTGAAATAGAATCAACTATAAATTTCTTTTCAGAATTCTCATTAAAAATATTCAAATTATCTTTTGGTTTCAATCTCAGGACATTAACCAAGTAATTGTAATGAGAATGCTTCTTATTAAAATTTAGAACATCAGAAGAATTATTTAATTCTCGATAAAATACCCTAATTAACACTAATTGAAATTTCTTTGATTTTTTTTAATCTTAATCTTTCTGAAATGTTAGGTTTATTTCTTTTAGCTGGTTGAAATCTAGGTAATTCAGATAATAGGTTTTTCTTTTTCATTACTGATATAATTAATTTCTTTAATTTCAAAGCTTCTGAAGTTAAATTTCTCGGTTTTGCTCGAAGTAAAAAATTATCTATATTACCGTATTTCATTACTGTTTTTATAGTTCTAGTTGTTAATTTCAGAAATATATCACGATTGAGAACATTGCTATGTAGACTTGTCTCCTGTAGATTGACATGGAACATTCTTTTAGTTTTGATATTAGAATGGGAAACCATATTTCCAACTCTAGATTTTTTATTAATAATTAAATCGCAAGCGTTTGACATAATATATACACAAAATCTCAACAAGTTTTTTTAATTTGCAAGTTTATTCTTAATAATTTCATATCTTTTATTAAAAAACTTTAATTTTATTTTTTACATTAAATACTATTTTTATGCACCTATAGCTCAATTGGATAGAGTATCTGACTACGAATCAGAGGGTTGTGGGTTCGATTCCTGCTAGGTGCACCAGTGTTTATAAGGAGTTTGAAGTTATTAATAATTTTAATAAAAATCTTGATTCCGCTGTGGTTCCGCTTTACAGATTAAAAATCATTAATCTGAAGTCTTTAAATAAATATTAAAATACTTCAATACATCAAGATTTCTTTATGCTTTTTAGAGCGTTTTTAAAAATTGTCATTTTAATATATTAAAACAACATTCAAGATTGGTGAAATTAGTTGTCAAATTAGAGTGTAAATTTTATCATTTTTAAATAAGATTAGTCTTGAAAGTGTATAAAAATATCTCAAGCAAATCTAAAAATAAGAATACACACGCAAAATAGGGCTTGATATGAATCAGTATATTTTCTATTAATATGTGGTGGCAGATGGTATGTATGGTATCTAAAGTGCCTTTATAAATTTTGGCATTACACGGGGAATTGTTTTATTTTTTCTTCTTTCTGCCATTTAAAATCTTTTATTATCGTATCAAAGTTTTCAAACAATTGATTTATATCAACTTTCAAGAAAGCAACAAGTCTACAAATTCTTATCAACAATCGATTTCTCTTGCCTCGTTCTAACAATCAATAGTTCTTCTGCTTGCGAGTAAATTTCACTTGACAGTAGGCTGTTTTCCTACGATAAATTACTTAATTAATTTTATTTTTCTAAATATCTGGTATGTTTTGTTTTAATTGAGAGTTTTTTTGAAATTCTAATAAGTTCTTAAGCATAGCTTTGTCTTTATATTTATTAATATTAATATAAATTTATTCTCGTAGATTGATTTATTCTCTAAAAATAGATTGACATTTAAACTTTTTAATTAGAGATTTATCTTAATATTTATATTATGTCGATGAAATTTTTTGCAGAGTTAACTGTTCATATCAGAAATATAGAAACTCAAAGTTCTTTAAATAAATTAAGATATTCTGGTTTAATTCCTGGAATTATATACAATTTAGAGAGAAAAAAAACTCTTGCTGTCTCTTTAGATCATCATTCTTTAGAAGTTATTTTTAATAAAGATCCTTCAGCTTTAACTAGAATTTATCAGTTAAATCTAGAAAAAAAACATCATCAAGTTCTTATAAAAGAAGTTCAATTTAATACCTTAAACGATAAAATAGAACATATTGATTTTATGATAATAAATAAAGACTCAATTGTAGAGCTTGAAATACCTGTAAGAATTATAAATAAAGCGGATTGCCCTGGTGTTAAAAAAGGAGGAGATGTGTTTGTTTCTTATTATAGTCTGAAATTAAAAGGCCCAGCGATAAATATACCCGAAGCTATTGATATAGATGTTTCAGGAAAGGAAATTGGGCATAGATTCTATTCTCAAGATATAGAATTACCAAAAGGTTTTCATTTCTTACATAATATAATGATTGCAAAGGTTTCAGGAAAAAGAGTTCAAGTTGCTACTGCGACTAATGTAGACACAAATACTCCTGTTACAGCAACAACAACTCCAGTCGCAACAACAAAGCAAGCACCTAAAGTTGCTTCAAAATAATAGATTATGGACGGAGCTAGTTTTGTAAATTTCTTTCCTATTATTGGAATTTCATTCATTTTTTATTTTCTGATTATCAGACCT
>JAVKNF010000030.1:0-39951 GCA_031537795.1 Candidatus Deianiraeaceae bacterium
ATTCTTCTTTTAGACATAATTTAGCAGAATTGAATCGAAAAACAAAAAGATTTAGCAAAAGGAAATGCTTGAGTTATCAGTATTTTTATTCATTTTTTGAAAGAATTATGGAGTTATAAACAGTTTTTAGGCAGTGCTAGAAAATGGCTATCCAGATAATTTTGTTCTTCTTGAGAAGGACTTCTTTCTTTATATACTTCACCTGTTAGTCTTACTTCATAATACAAATGGCTTCCGAATGAATGCCTTGTTGCCGACTTTAGCAATAATATCACCTTATTTTACAACTTCGCTTCGTTCTAAATGACTAGGTTCTCGCATATGAAAAAAGTGATGAATATTGCCAGTTTTGCTATCTCTTATTGCAATTCTATTGCCTACATCTAGTTCTTATCTTTATTATTTCTTTTAACAATTCTCTCAACAAATAAATTGGAGTTTCCTTGAGTGCCACTATATCAACCCCGTTATGCCATTTTGAGTGTGATATTTATCCACAGCTCCCTATTCTGTTGAAATTCTTATTTTACCCTTTATTTTACTTCCTCTCTCCTCCGATTTATAATTGTGGTCTATAAAATAATCATTTCTATTGATTATTTTAGGTTTCTTATTTTTCCACTCTCGTTCCCGCCAGTATTTTCAACGCTTCTATCTCTCATGTTAATATTTCCACCGCTCCCGCTTCTAGATCTTTCCAACTTATCATGATTTGGATTGAATTTTATTTGGTAATTTTTTTGAGAATAAAGCCACTTAACAACTCTTTTAACAATCTACTCTTTAACGAAACACATTGTAATTGTTAACTCCTTTTCTCTAATTTGAGTTCGTTTTCTTAAGTAGTTTTCAAATTCTAGGCTATAAATTGCATCAAATATTTGTTTTTCTGTTAGATTATTGTTTAAAGCTTCAGTTATATTTGACTTATAAAAAAATATTTCGAACAGAATATTGCATATTTTTAGTTTATAGTATCGTTTCTTCAATGGAAAGGGGGAGTTGGAATATTTTTAAAATGAGAAAAATATGAACTAGATTTACAGTATTAATATTAAAAATAGATTGACATTTAAACTTTATAAATCTTTTTAAAAATGAGCGGTTATGGTGGAACTGGTAGACACGCAATGTTGAGGTCGTTGTGCTGGAAGGTGTGGAGGTTCGAGTCCTCTTAACCGCACGTTTTAATTCAAAAGTTAATCTAATGACTTGTAGACTGAAGATTTAGTATTTATATTCTAAAAAAATTTTATATCTTTTTAAATAAATATTAAAAATTTGAAGATATGTTAATAATTTTAATTTTATTTGATTTATTAAATAACAATTCTGACTTACTAGATAACAATGAATTACTTAGAGTGATATTTTGAATTTCTGCTATATCTGATCTTTCAATTGCATTATTGGAAAAAATTCCATGTGTTGCATAGACGTAGACCTCTTTTACTTTGTTCTCTATTAAAATCTTTACAGCCTCTGTTATAGTTTTAGCCGAATCTATTATATCATCAATTATAATTACGGTTTGATCTTCTACAGCACCTAGGATGCTCATATCAATTTTATTTAATGTGCTTTTTTTATTAATACTTGTAACCCTAAAAGAGTTATCTTGGAAGAAATTTTTATATCTTATTACAGCGCCAATATCAGGGAAAACAATCAAAACATTATTCCTGTTATATTTCTGTTTTATATCTTGAATAAAAATAGGTATCATACTTAAATTCTTAAGTTTACATTTAAAATGACTCTCAATGTCCTTATTATGTAAATCATAAGTAATAACTTCTTGAATACCTGAATAATTAATTATATCTATAATTAGTTTTGCACCAGAAGATAATTTTAAATTAAAAAATTTATCTTGCCTCATATAAGGCAAGAAAGGACTAAACAAAATAATCTTTTTAACCTTATTCCTTTTAAGAACATCACAAACAATTTGCAATTTTAATAAACTATCATTAAATCTATTAAGAATAAAAGACTGAAAAATTATAATCTCTTGATTTGAAATATCTTCTTCTAAAAGAAATTCCAATTCGCTAGATTCAAAACACGTCAATCTACTTTTAACCTCTAAATATACATCTGATATTTCTCCAATATAATCTAAATTTATATATCTATTCATGTAAAATTGATATACAACTTATACTATAAAATATTACTCTGTTCTGAAGTTTTTTCTATCTTTTCTAAATGTGCCTTTCTTATTGAGGAAGATACATATCCAGTACCAGCAGGAAGTAATCTACCAATAATAATATTTTCTTTCATACCTCTTAAAGGGTCTTTTGCTCCTCTTAAAGCAGCATCAATTAACACCTTAATAGTTTCTTGGAAAGAAGCGGCTGACAAAAATGAAGATGTAGTTAAAGATGAATTCGTTACGCCGGATATAATTCTCTTGAAAGTAATTGAAGTTAAATTCTTTGATTCAAGCTCTCTATTTATATCTTTGACTTCTTCTATATTGTACTTCTGCCCAACTAACAGAATACTGTCTCCAGAATTTAGAACTTCAACTTTATTTAACATATATCTCATAATGACTTCTATATGTTTTGCATCAATATTAACACCTTGTAAAGCGTAGACTTTTTTAATCTCTGAAGTAAAATAAAAGATTAAAGCACTGGTTCCTTCAAAATCAATCAAACTTTGTAGATCTACGTTTCCATCTAGTATAATATCTCCTCTTTTTACAAAAGTACCATTTCTAAATGAAAAGAATTTATCTTTTAAAATATTATAAGATTTTTCATTTCCATCAAGCCCTTTAAGAATAATCTTTAATTTAGCGCTATTAGTATCAGAGAAAAATAAATGACCGTCAAAAGGTGCAATCAATGCAGGCGATTTAGGGTTGCTAGCTTCGAAGATTTCCTCTATTCTTGGCAAACCTCCAGTTATATCTTTTTTAATACCTATACCTTCGTTTGGAATTCTTGCTATAAAATCACCAGCTTTTATAAGATCTCCATCTTGTTTCATTAATATCGCCCCAGGGGAGAGTTTATAAGTAATATGATTTCCATTTTCATCTAAAATCAACCCACCATTCTTATCAACAAGAGATACAGAAGGTAAGATAGACTTTGAATTATCGTTAATCCAATTAATAATAATTTTAGTAGTATTACCAGATAATTCATCGTATGTTTCTTTGTAACTTAAACCATTAAATAAATCTATAAATTTTAAATAAGAGTCCTTTTCCGCTATTATATAAGAATTGTAAGAATCCCAGTTCGCAATCTCCACATCTTGAGAAATAAGATCTCCGTCTTTAAAAAATAATTTCGCCCCACTTGGTATCTTATGCTTCTCTAGTATAGAGCCATCTTCTCTTTTTAAAAGAATTTCAAGAGAATTACCGAAGAATACAAAATGATCGTTTTTCTTTGCAAAATAAGAAGAATCTTTATCTAAACTTAAAATACATCTTTCTTTCGTAACAACAGAAGGATTAATATGATCCTTGGAAGCAGCTCCACCTATATAGAAAGTACGAAGAGTTAATTGTGTACCCGGCTCCCCGATTGATTGTGCAGCTATAATACCTACTGGCTCACCAACTTCTATCATTCTTTCTGTTAGCATATCGTACCCATAACATAAAGAACAAATACCAAAACTTGAATTACATAACACAGGAGACCTTAATTTAATTGATGTAATATTATTATTTTTTAGAACAGAAACACATTTTCTTGTAAATAAATGATTTTTATTAAATAGAACTTTACCATTTGATGTTATATTTTCAAAGGCAACTCTTCCAACAACAATCTTTTCAATATTTTGCTTTCCTTCACCTGACAATAGGTCGTAAGTACAACCTTCTTTTGTTTTACAATCATGCTCTAAAACAATACAATCTTGAGAAACATCAACCAATCTTCTTGTTAAATAACCAGCTTCTGCTGTTTTTAAAGCTGTGTCTACATTACCTTTTCTTGCTCCATTTGCAGAATTAAAATATTCAAGAACAGTCAAACCTTCTTTAAAATTTGAAATAACGGGCGTTTCTATAATTTGACCAGATGGCTTCGAGATTAAACCTCTCATCCCTCCTAATTGTTTTAATTGTGCTGCTGAAGCTCTTGATCCTGAGTTCATAATGTCCAATATACAGCTTCTTTTGCTGTTATCAGAATTTTCATTAATTTTCTTCATCATATCAGAAGAAATCAAATCTGTACATCTAAACCATTCATCAGTAGTTTTATTTACTTTTTCTTTTTCTGTTATAAGACCTGATTTATATTCTTCTTCAAAAACTGCTATTCTTTTTACAGTATCAGATATATATTTAGTTTTAGTATCAGGAATAATAATATCATCTTTTCCTAAAGATAACCCGGATAAAGTATTATAATGAAATCCAATATTCATTATTTTGTCACAGAAGATCACAGTTTCTTTTTTACCGTACTCTGTTTTTATCATTTCTACAATTTTTGAAATTCTATCGACATCCCAAGCAAAATTCACATCTTCGAATTTTATCTTCCCATCTTTAGGCAATAATTCAAATAATATAATTCTACCTGGAGTTGTTTCTATAGAATGAACTTTAGGATCATTTTGATAGCAAAATCTATAGTTAACTTTTGATTGCTCTTTAATTATCCCGTGGTCTAAAGCATTTAAAACTTCATCATAAGAACTGAAAACTTTATCTTTCCCTGGAGCATCCTCAAATAAAGATGTTTGGTAATATAGACCAGCTACTATATCTTTTCTTGGAAGAATAACAACTTGTCCATCAGCAGGGCTGATTATATTATTAGAAGATAACATTAATATCCTAGCTTCAAGCTGTGCATGAATAGAAAGAGGTAAATGTACGGCCATTTGGTCTCCATCAAAGTCAGCATTAAAAGCTTTACAAACCAAAGGGTGTAATTGAATTGATTTACCATCTATTAATTTTATCTCAAAAGCTTGTATACTTAATCTATGAAGAGTTGGAGCCCTATTTAATAAAATTAAATTCTCGGCAATTACATCTTCTAGAACATTCCAAACATAAGGATGTTTCTGATCTATCATAATACTCGCAATTTTAGTAGAAGGAGCAATTCCATCCAAACAAAGCCTATGAGAAACATGGAACTTAAATAACTCTAATACCATTTCTTTTGGAATTCCACATTGATGTAGTTTTAAATTTGGGCCAACAATAATAACAGATCTACCTGAATAATCTACTCTTTTTCCAAGTAAATTTTGTCTAAATCTACCTTGTTTTCCTTTTAAAAAATCCGCAATAGACTTTAAAGGCCTTCCAAGTAAATTTTTTGCAGGCCTTAAACTTAAAGAACTGTTAATTAAATTATCAACAGCATCTTGCAACATTCTTTTTTCATTTCTAGTTATAATGTCAGGAGCATAAACTTCTTCTAATCTTTTTATTCTGGCATTTCTAGTTATTACTTTTTTGTAATGTGAATTAAGATCAGACATAGCTGTCTTGCCCCCATCTAAAGTTACTATTGGTCTCAAACCAGCTGGTAGAACAGGTAAAATTGTAAAAACCAAATTAGATAAATTAACATTAGAAGATAAAAGATTTTTCAAAAGAACAAATTTCTTATTTAAAAGCTTTCTCTTGTTTACAGATTTAACATCCTTTAGAAGTTCATTCTCTATTGATTTTATCTTTGATTCTACATCCAATGATTCAAGTGCAAGTTTTATACCTAAAGAACCAGTTTCAGATCTAAAACCTGAAAGACCAAATTCTTTTACAGCAACTTCATACTCTACATCTGATAAAAGTTGAAAATTTGATAAGGTACTATTTCCTGTATCATATACAATTCTTTTATCAAAGGATATAACTTTTTCTAGCTCTTTAAGTGTGTTATCTAATAAAGTTGAGATTACAGAAGGAGCGGATCTCAAATACAAAACATTCACAACTGGAGTATTCAATGTAATATGACCCATTCTCTCTCTTCTAACTACACTGTCCGTTATCTCTGTACCGCATTTTTCGCAAATTATCCCTTTATACTTTATTCTATTATATTTACCGCATATACATTGATATTTTTTAACTGGCCCGAATATTTTCGCGCAAAATAAACCATCTTTCTCTGGCTTGAAAGTTCTATAATTCATTGTATCTGGAGATTTAACTTCACCAAAAGACCAATTTAATATCTGCTCTGGGCTTGCAACTCCTATACTTAAGAAATCAAAAGTATGAGCTTCAAAACCTACTTTAAAAGATGCCTCACCACTAGTATTCATTTTATCAACTACAAAATCATCAAACATAATTTATTTTTTATCAACTCCAAGATTAACTGCAAAACCCATAGATTTAAGCTCTTTTAAAAGTACATTGAAAGATTCTGGAGTACCGCTACAAGAAGAAAATCCAGAACCAGAATTCTTTATAGCTTTAGCAGTTTCAATTCTTCCTTGCACGTCATCAGATTTAACAGTTAACATTTCCTGTAAAGTATAAGAAGCTCCATATGCTTCTAGAGCCCAAACTTCCATCTCTCCAAATCTTTGGCCTCCGAATTGTGCTTTACCACCTAAAGGTTGTTGAGTAACAAGACTATAAGGACCTGTAGATCTTGCATGCATCTTACCATCTACAAGATGATGTAATTTTAAAATATATTGAAGGCCAACGGTTATTTCTTTGTCAAAAGGTCTTCCTGTTCTTCCGTCATATAATTTCATTTTGCCAGATCTGTGAAAGCCTGATTTTTCAAGTAAGTCTCCTATCTCCTCAACATTTGCACCGTCAAAAACAGGAGTAGAAAAAGCAAACCCCTCTTTAGAATATTTAGTACATAAATTTAAAAAAGATTCATCTGACATAGATTTTATTTCAGACTTGAAATTTATATCAGAAGACAGATCTAATAGGTAATCTTTTATATCTTTTGCATTAGAATTATTTTTAATCATTTCGGATATTTTTCTACCTATTCCATAAGAAGCAAGACCTAAATGAGTTTCAAATATCTGGCCTAAATTCATTCTACCTATAACACCTATTGCATTCAAAATTATATCAACTGGAGTGCCATCTTCCATAAAAGGCATATCTTCAACAGGAACGATAGTTGATATTACACCTTTATTTCCATGCCTTCCTGCCATTTTATCTCCAGGTTGGATTCTAGATTTCATTGCAACATAAACTTTAACAATCTTCAAAGCACCATTAGGTAATTCTTCTCCGTCCATTAAAGAGCTTACATTTTTTATATAATCCTGATTAATTTTCTCAATCAAAGTTTCATAAGTAATTTTTAAATTAAGAATTTCGGCTTTAAATTTTGAAGAAAAATCAAGAGAGAGTTTCTTATTAATAGACCAGTCTTTCTGAAATATTATATTTTCCTTTTTAATTATTTCGTCTAGTTTAGAATGAAAGATAGACTCCGAGAAGAATATTTTTCTTTCCTTTTCAGACATTAATTCCTTTATCTTCATTCTTTCTATAACGAGAGATCTTGAATCTTTTACAAGGCCTCTTTTTGTTAATATTTCAACATTAACAACTGTACCAAAGAAACCGGAAGGAACAACTAAGGAAGAATCTCTAACTTCTGCCATTTTATCTCCAAATATAGCTCTTAAAAGTTTTTCTTCTGAAGTAATTGGAGTTTCGGCTCTAGGTGTGACTTTCCCGACAAGAACATCTCCTGATTTTACATTTGCACCTAATTGAATAATTCCAAATTCATCAAGAGATGCGATTGTTTCCTCGGAGAAACCTTCAATATCTCTTGTTATTCTTTCAGGACCTAAACGAGTATCTCTTATTGAAACTTCAAATTCTTCTATATGTATAGATGTAAAAGTATCATCATTAATTAATTTTTTAGAAACAACAATCGAATCTTCATAATTATACCCATTCCAAGGCATAAAAGCAACCAAAATATTTTTACCTAAAGAAACCTCGCCATCAGATATACCTGAAGCATCAGTAATTATCTGGCCTTTTTTCACAAATTGCCCTGCAGAAAGTAAAGGTTTTTGATTAACTAAAGTGCCTTTGTTTGATCTTTCGAATTTATCTAAATTATAAATCTCCAAAGATGAAGATAAATCGTTAGATTCTTTCGAGTCTATATAAATAACTTTAGAATCAACATAAACAACCTGACCATCTTTTCTTGCTAAATGAACAAAACCAGACTGAGTTGCGATGCTTTTTTCTATTCCAGTTCCAACAACAGGAGCGTTTGAGTATAAAAGTGGAACAGCTTGTTTTTGCATATTACATCCCATTAAAGCTCTCCCTGTATCATTACACTCTAAAAATGGAATAAGATTTGAAACTACAGAGACAACTTGACAAGTCGAGGTATCAACGTATTGAATCTTTTCACTGTCAACCAACAAGAAATCTCCGTTAAATCTACAAGGAATAATACCTTTTGGCATACAACCATCTAAATTCAAGTTACCTATATGCCCTATATAATACATTGATTCTTGTTTTGCGTCCAAATAAACAATTTCATTTGAAATTTTATTATTAATAATCTTTCTATAAGGAGTTAAAATAAAACCATAAGAATCCAATTTTGCAGAAATTGCATAATTATTAATAAGCCCAACATGTTTACCGTCTGGAGTTTCAACTGGACATATTCTACCGTAATAAGTAGTATGAACATCTCTAACTTCCGAAGTCGCTCTATCTTTAGCTATACCTCCTTTACCAAGAGCTGATATTTTTCTTATATGAGATAATTGAGAAACTATGTTAGTTTGATCTGCAAATTGCGAAAGATCAGAAAGGGTAAAATCTCTAACCGCTTTTATCATAGGATTTGAAGAAACAAAAGTAGAAGGAGAAGCTGTATCAAAAATTGCAACATCCATCTTCTCTAAACACTGTTTAATCATTTGGGAAAGACCAGCTCGAAGTTGATTTTCTAATAACTCACCTACATTTCTTATTCTCCTATTTGAAAGACTGTCAATATCTTGAAAAAATAAAGAGTCGTTATCAAAAATCATTTTCTTAAGACCAATTAAAATATCTTCTTTTTCAAGAAAACATGATGTCGAATTTCTTTTAAATTCAGAGTTCAGTTTATATCTTCCAACATCAAATAAATTATAATTAGCCTTATCGAAGAAGATTTTATTTATAATTCTATTTGCATCTTCAAAAGAAAAATAATCTCCTGGATAAATTGCCTTTGCAACAGATATAAATAAAGATTCCTTATTTATATTTTTATTTAATTCAATTTGATTTAATAATACTGGATTAAAAAATATGTCAAAAAAGTTCACAATAGAAAAGCTTTGTTTTTGTAATAAATTATCTATATTTTCAGAGTTAATAGCTTCTGCATTATTAAACAAATATTGATTAAGAATAACATCTTTTTTACAGAAAAATTCAGAATGATCTGATAATTTTCTTATTAAAGATTTATTGATAGAAGATTCTTTTTTTGCAATAATTTCACCTTTTTTATTTAATAAATCAAACAACAAAATACTACCAGAATTTAATTTTGAAAAATCAAAAGAAAAAGACAAAAAATCGCCAAAAACCTTAAATTCAATAGGTTCGTAAACATAAGAGATAATATCTTTATAATCTATCCCAAAAGCAGTAAGAAAGTCATAAATATTAATTTTTTTCTTTTTGTCTATTCTGCAAGTTATATTATTTTTGCTTTCAAGAAGAAATTCAACCCTAGAACCATAATAAGGTATAAAACAAACAGATCTCATTAAAGAATTATTTGTTTTTAATTTTTTAGAGAAAACTACAGAAGGGCTTTTATGTATTTGAGATGTAACTATTCTTTCTATGCCATTTATAATTATAGTATTATAGTCTGTCAAAAGGGGAATTGAACATAAAAAAACCTCTTGATCTTTAATCGACTTTATTTCTCTTTCTCCTGTTGCTTCATTTATAGAAAATAAAACAAGTCTAAATTTAACAAATAAATCAGATTCATAATTTAAAGATTTCAATTTACATTCCTTAACGGAAATAGACTTATTACTCAATCTAAAATCAAGAAAATCTAAAGTTGCAAATCCGTAAGAATCAGAAATAGGAAAAAGAGATCTTAAAACATTATATATAGAAGCAGAAGATCCATCTCTTGACTGCAAAAAATTATCATAAGAACTTTTCTGTAAAGATAAGAAATCTGAAAGAGAAGAATCTAAACCAAAATTCTTTTTACTGAAAGAATGACGCAACACCATATATAGATAATTAAAAAATCCTTACCTTTTATTTCAATTCAACGGAAGCACCGGACTCTTCTAATTTTTTCTTTATTTCTTCTGCTTCTGCCTTAGCAACAGATTTCTTAATAACAGAAGGACAATTATCTGTCAAATCTTTAGATTCCTTCAAACCTAAAGCTGTTATATCTTTTATAACTTTAATAACTGCGACTTTATTTTGGCCTGGAGAAGTCAACATAACGTCAAAAGAATTTTTTTCTTCGACGGAAGAACTCTTTACCTCTGAAGATGCTGCAACAGCTACAGAAGCCGCAGAAACACCCCATTTTTCTTCTAAAGATTTTACAAGTTCTACAACTTCTAAAACAGTCAACTTCGAAAGACTATCCACAATTTGGTTTAAATCACTCATATATTTTTTACAACACTACTCCTTCTTAGAAATATTTTCAATTCTAAGAAGATTTAACCTTAAAAACAAGGAAGCTGTTTGATTTAGAGTGGACAATAAAACTGATCTAGCAGACGAGATATCTGAAAATTTTGAGAAAAATTTAATATCATTTATATTATATAAAGAAACACCGTTTGTTAAAAATAAAAATCTCTCAAAATCTGCATTAGATTTAAAGATCTCAACGCAAGCTTTAGATATTGCAAGAATATTTTCTGATATAGTAAATGCAGTTTGACCTTTAATATTTGAAAAATAAGATTCGAAAGAAGTTCCTTTTGATGCAAATTTTAGAAGAGTATTTTTATAAATCTTAAATTCTATAATTTTATTAGCATAGAATATACTTCTAAGTTGAAATAAAGTTTGAGTGTTCATAGATGAATAATTGAACAAAAAAACATAATTAGAATTAGACTGGAAAAATTCTTTTAGATGTTTTATTTGAATATTTTTTTCTAATTTCGATTTTTTCATAATGAATATAAAGATGATAAACTTATCTTATAAGAAGAGCCCATAGTTGTAGATATAAAACAAGATCTAATATAATCAATTCCCTTGAAAGACGTAGGTTTTAAAGATTTTAATAAATTAAAAAAAATAACAAAATTTCTGATATTTTCTTCAGAAGATAAAGATAGAGACCCAAATGAAAGTTTTACAGCTGAATTTTTATCCATTCCAAAAGAAACTCTCTCCCCTTTTACAAATAAAGATATTGTTTTTTCTAGATTTTCTGAAGAAAAAACTGTACCTAGTTTTTGATTTGGCATTAAACCCTTTGGGCCTAAAACCCTAGCTAAAGGTTTAATAGAAAAAAGCATATCTTCAGTAGAAACACAAATTTCGTAACCTTTAAATCCGCCTTTTAAAAACAAATCTATTTCAGACTTATCAACAATAATATCAACTCCTAAAGAAGAGGCCACAGCTTTATCTTTTCCGTCTGCGAAAAGTAATAATTTTTTTCCTTTTCTAAAAGAAAAATCAAAATCAACAAATGATTTTATTACGTTAGATGAATTTTTAGGATCTAAACCTAAATTAAAAACTACATCAATAGATTCTATAAATTTAGCTGAATGAGAGGGTTTGTAATCTGATAATATTGAATTTATAGCAACAGATAAATCAATAGATTTATTTATGAAAATATTATTAAAATTTCTTAATCTCTTTGACAACATTTCTATAAATTAACTTTCTAAAACCTCTAAACCCATAGATCTAGCTGAACCTGAAAGTGTTTTTACTGCTTTATCTAGAATTAAAGGATCTTGTGAAAAAGAAGACATATCTGTGCATTTTATTTTAGCAATTTCTAATAATTGAGAACTTTTTATCTTCATAATGTTTTCAAGACCGGGTTTTGAAGCACCAGATTTTATGGACAATAAATTTTTTATTAGAAAGGTGTTTGTAGGTTTCTTTACAACAAAAGTGAATGCACCTTTTAAATCTGTTTTAATTATAACAGGAAGAACACCTTCCATATTTTTAGTAAAGTCATTAAAAGCCTTACAGAAATTCATAATATTTATCTTATTCTGACCAAGAATAGGACCCAAAGGTGGAGAAGGGTTTGCTTTACCAGCTTCAATTTGAATTTTTATTACTTTATCGGCCATTTTTTACAATATTCTAAATAATAAAAATAAAAAGCAAGTTATTTCTATTTAATCTAAAAAATATTGCACATTAAATATCTATTTAACGGAAACAGAATCGATAAAACTATTGAAAATCAATATAGCAGAAAGATCATCTATGTTTTTATTTTTAAAAAATAATTTTTTATTTTTTTTTATTTTTACGTCTTTCTCAAAGTAAGATGATGTCATTCTCTCGTCAAATAAAAAAGTTGGTAAATAAGAAAAAATTGGATCTAATTTTTGTAAAAGATCTTGCAAATTAAATAAAAATCTAAACATATCTCCCGATATATCATGCAAGGAAGAACCGTCCATTTTTACAGGTAATCCAAATAATAAAAATTTTACAGAATAATCTTTTATAAGATTAATTAATTTTAAAATTAAAAAATCATCATTATTAATAATGCCAAGAGATGATGCAAAAGAACATTCTTTATTTGAAACAGCCAAACCAATTCTTTTCAAGCCGTAATCTAAAGTCAAACCAACAAAAGAAGATTGATTTATAGATTTTAATTTTATAAAATCAACAGAATTATAAATAAATGACAAAATAAATAAAAAATTAAAAAATTATCTCTTTGAAAATTGCTCTTTCTTTCTTGATTTTTTGAAACCAGAACGCTTTGGTTCGCAGATTCTTGAATCTCTAGTAAGTAGGCCAACTGATCTAAATTGAAGCTTTGTTTCTTCTGAAAAAGAAGATAAGGTTTTAGCTATAGCATATTTAACAGCTTCAGATTGAGATGTTATTCCGCCACCAGAAACTTTAACATAAATATTTAAAAAAATAGGATTTAATTCTATAAACTTCAAAACAGAAGATTTAACATTGAAAATTTCTGCGTTAGTTTTAAAATAAGAATCGTAATCAATTTCATTTATATACAATTTAAAACCAGAAGAATTATTTTTTTCATCTATATATATTTTACAAAAAGCATCACTTCTCTTTTTGCCGCTTTTTCCTGTAATTAATTTTAAATTAGAGAAAACAATGTTTTTATTTAACTTTATAGAAGGTTTTAATTTTGTTATTTTTAAATCTTTTTCTTTTTGAGTTTTTTCAATTTTATCAACTAAAACTTTTACATCTGATTTCTTTTTTTTTATTATCTTTTTTTCTTCTTTTTCTTTTTTTTCTTTATCAGGCATAAACTTAATTACTTAAAACGTTCTTTTTATTAAAAGATTTAAAATCTACAAATATAGCGTTCCCAGGAATAGATATATTTGAATCATCTTTCACGAATTTAATAGATTTTACCAGTTTACTAAATAAAGGACCTCTATTCAACATTCTTTTTACAGCTGACAATATAATTCTTTCAGAGTTATTAGTTTGAATTATATCTTTAAATGTTTTATCTTTAAAACCACCAGGAAAACCTGTATGTTTGTAGTAAATCTTGGAATTATATTTATCTCCAGAAACTATAATTTTATCAGCATTCAATATATAAACAGAATCACTGCAAAAACCATTTGGTGTATAACGAGAAAGATGTTTACCTTTTAAAACATTAACTAAATATGATGCAAATCTACCTAAAATAACATCCTTAACATCAAAAACTAAAACTTTGGAAGTTTTCTTAAAAAAGAAAGTTGTAGAATTTGCCTTTGATAGTTTGTATCTTATGTTCATATTATTTTTTATCCCTTAACCCCAATTTCTTATTTAAAACAAGATACAACTCAAGATTTTCCTTCTTAAGATGTTTCATAAATTTAGCCCTACGAGAAATTAAAATAATTAAAGTTCTCAAAGCTGAAAAATCCTTAGGGTGATTTTTCGAATGAACACTCAATGAGTTTATATCATATGTCATTAATGCAATTTGAACAGGAAAAGAACCTGTATCTGATTCATGAATAGCAAAATTTTTAACAATAGAAGCTCTCTCGTATTCCAATAAGTTCACGGACATTTTTATAAAATCTTAATTTACTAAAAAAATTAAAGTCAAGAAAATTGATTTTTACTTTAAAAAAAGAATAAAAAAATAAATGAACTTATTAATAAAAAATACAATTATCCCAAACAAACCAGGGGTTTATATAATTAAAAACACAAAGAAACATATAATATATATAGGTAAAGCTAAAAATTTAAAGAAAAGACTAAACAGTTATAAATCAACAAGAAATACAAAAACAGAAATAATGAAAAAAGAAGCTTTTTATTTAGAATTAAAAGTGTTAAAAGATGAAAATGAAGCTATTTTAGAAGAGTTAAGATTAATAAATTTACACAAACCAAAATACAACATAATTTCAAAAGAAGAAAGAGGTCTTTATTTTTTAGATATAACAAAATCGGAATACCCAGCGTTTAGAATAAAAAGAATTAACAAAAAAACAAAAGAATTAAGTAATATATACAGTTTAAGTGAAATAAAAACATTAAATAAAATAATAAAAGAATATTACAAATTAAGAGATTGCAGTGATTCTTTTTTTAAAAAAAGAAATAAACCTTGTAATGAATACGATTTAAATCTCTGTTCCGCTCCCTGTGTTAAAAAAACAACAAAAGATGATTACTTAAAATCAGTGAATAATGTTATAAAGTTAACAAACGGAGATGGATTTGAATGTTCAAGCCTAGAAAATAAAATAAAAAAGAATGTAAAGAATTTCACAAAAAATGAAAATTACAAACTAGCAAAAACAGAAAATGAAAAAATTAAAATAATAGATATTTTAAAAAAAACAAAAGAAATAATATACATATTTCAAGTTTTACAAACAGATAAATATAAATTTTTATCTGTTTCTTGTTTTTTTAATAAAAATAAAACAAATAAAGAATTTTTTAAGTTTGATTTATATTTTAATGTTATTAATTTTATTAAGAAATACCTAGAATCAAACATAAATAAAAATATTAAGGGCTTTTTAATTAAAGATGTTTTAGATTTTACGAACAAAGATAACTTACATAAATATAGTTTAGATAAAGAATAAAATATTATTAATTCTGTTATTTATTCAAATTTCAAATAACCGAATGATTTTTTTAATTTCATAATTAAAGATAAACTAATTGAAAAATTAACAACACCAACTACTATAGCTGTTAACATCAAGGATACAGGTATAGGATCTTTCAAATCTTTGCTAATAAAAATTAATATCAAGAAAACAAGGGAAACATTCAGTAAAATTAATCTTTTTAAGATATTACTTTCATTAAAAGAAACAATTACAAATAATAGAAAAAAATAAATCATACTACTGATAATTAATAAATATAGATTTATAATAATCAAAATTATTAGTTATAATTGATAAACCTCTTATATTAGCTTCTTCTGGTTTTTTAGGTATAAAAGTTGACAGGTTTGTTATTTTTGAAATTAATAAATCTAAATTATTCAAATTAACAAGACCTCCACAAAGTAATATACCGAATTTTTTCACATCCAATGTGAATTCTATTGGTACGTTATCTGTAAAATCTTTAACGAATACAGCTATATCAAGTAAAGATTTAGAAACAGCTATACTTATATCTAAATTTGTTATTTTTTTTGATTGCATTTTACCTGAATTTAAATCTCTCCCATTTATAATTGTTTGTTTTAATTTTTCTTTTTTCGTAAAAGACACACCTAGTGTTTTTTTTAGATCTTCGCAGATTTGTTCACTTATGTTAAGTTTATATTTATTTGTTATATATTTTTTTATATCAAGATTTAAATTCAAACCCCCTATGTCTAAAGTTTTAATTTTTAAAATAAAACCAAGTGTAATTATTCCTATTTCTGTTTTTGAATTTGTAATATTTAAAACAATAAAACTGTTTGGTTTTTTTATATCAATACCAGCTCCTATTGAGCATAATATAAGTTCAGGAATGAATATTTTTTTTAGAAAACCACATCTTTCAAATACCTCTATTAAATTTGATTTTTCTAAATCTGATGTGTTTGAATTTATAGAAGAAATTATTGTATCTTTTTTTAAACTGTTTTTATATATTTCTTTAAAGTATTCATTTAAAAATATTTCTAATACATTTGTGTTTTGTATTTTATTATTTTCTTTTATTTTTTCTATTTTTATATCAAACGGTACTTTTCCTATCATATCTTTTGCTTTATTGCCAAATAAATACGGGATATAAGATCCTCTTTTTTTTATAAACGAAACACAAGAAGATTCACCTCTTAAAATTAAACCTTCTTCTTGATGATATATATAACTAGAATAACTACCTAGATCTAAACAAAGAACTTTCACCTCTGTATATTTAGTTAGGTTTTTTTTTTTTGCGTTAATTAAATTTATTATATTTTCTTTTTTTATTAATTTATTAAAGTTGTTTTTCATTTTATTTAAAACTAAAAGAAGAAAATAAGTATAAAAATCAAGTTTATTTATAAAAGTAGTTGACAAATAAATAAAATAATTAAGTATTTTATTAAAAAATAAAAGGGGGAATGGCCGAGCGGCCAATGGCAACAGACTGTAAATCTGTCCTCGTAATGAGTTCGTAGGTTCAAATCCTACTTCCCCCACCAGAATTTAATTTAGAGTTATAATTATTTTAATTTTAAAAAAATATCACTAATAATTGATTATTATAAAAGATTAAATAACAATTTGTTATAAAGTGAATTATATTTAAAGTATAAATCATATTTAAATAATGAAGGAATTGTATAATTTTAGAGATCAAAAAATAAAAAACACTCAAAAAGAATTGAATGCTTTTGATTTATTTAATGAATTATTAACAATATTTACTATTCAAGAAATTGAAAATCAATTATCGATACATCACGGAACAACAAATAGATGGTTAAAACAAAAAAAAGTTCCTGATAACTATTTTAATGATTTAAACAGATTACTTGGCAACAAATATCAAATGAAAAATACATATAGACAAAAAGACCAATTTTATACAACAAAAGAAATTTCGGAGTATTGCTATAATAAAACATTAAAAATATTAACAAATTTACAAATAGATTATAGCGATTATTTTTTTATAGAACCAAGTGCTGGTTGTTGCAATTTTTATAATATGTTGCCAAAAAATAAAAGAATTGGAGTTGATATAGAGCCAAAAGGGGAACTTGCAAATGAATTAATTTGTAGTAATTATTTAGATTATTTACCGGAAAAAAATAAAAAATATATTGTAATAGGCAACCCGCCTTTTGGATTAAGAGGCAATCTTGCATTAAGATTTATAAACCATTCTAATAAATTTGCAGATGTTGTTGCTTTTATTTTACCGCCACTATTTGATAGTACCGGCAAAGGAGTCCCAATGAAAAGAATTGACAGCTATAAATTAGCACATAGTGAAAAGTTACCGCTAAATTCTTTTGAATATCCTGATGGCACAAAAATTGATATTGCAACTATTTTTCAAATATGGATTAAAATAAAAACAGAAAATATTAAATTGGATATTAAAAAAACTTGTAAATCAATTATAAAAGTTTATTCTTTGTCTGATGGTGGAACACCAAGTAGCACAAGAAATAAAAATATGCTTGATAAATGCGATGTATATTTACCTTCAACTTGTTTTAGTGGAATGAAAGCATATGATTCTTTTGCTGAATTGCCAAATAAAAGAGGATACGGCATTGTTCTTTTACAAAATAAAGATCTGTTGAGAGGTAAGTTTTTTAATGTTATTAATTGGAACGAAGTTGCATTTTTATCAACTAATAGTGCGGTAAATTTGCGAACCGATTTAATTGAAAATGAAGTAACCAAAATGGGTTTTTATGATAAATGATATTGATAATATTGCTGTGCCAATTTTAAAGCAAGTTTTAAAAGAAGCACAAGATGAATGGATTGACCCAGATAGCAAATATAAAGAATATAGAAATTTACAAATTGATAAAAGGGGTAGCTTTGGTGAAAGATTTTTTGCACAAACATTGTCTCAAATATATTTTAGAAGATTAAAAATAGAATATAACGATGGAGACCAAGGCGATTGGGATTTAAAATTTAACGATATTAAGTTTGAAGTAAAAACATCTTCTATTACAGTTAAAAGTAAAACTTTTCAAAATGAAAGCATAAAAGAAGATGGAGATTATGCTGGTATATTGTTTTTATGTGTAAAGCCAAATCAGTTGTTTATTAAATTTGCATTAAAATCACAAATTCCATTTGAAAAATTGCATAATAGAAAACAAGCTGGCACTGGCTCGGGTTATAAATGGGATTTTAAAGAAAAGCATTTAATTGAAGTCAAAAATCTTGATGATATTAAACAAGAATTTGAAAAACATTTTAAATTTCTTTTAAATAAAAGTAAAGAATATGTTTGATTTTTATAAAGGAATTAATATCAATCTTTTATGATTAATCAATTACTGTACGGAGATAACTTAGAAGTAATGAAAAAACTACCTTCTGAAAGTTTTGATTTAATTTATTTAGACCCGCCTTTTAATTCAAACAGAAATTACAATTTTTTATATTCTCAAGCAACTGGATTGCCTTTGCCTGAAGAAGCTGAAGCTTTTTGTGATGCTTGGAACTGGGATGCAGAAAAAGCAAAACTTCTTGCGGAAAGTGAAGAAAGTTTAATACACGGAGGTTTTGACGATGAATTTATAAGTTTTTGGAAAAATTGGATTAATACATTGGAGAAAAGTGACAAGAAATTATTAGCTTATATGGTATTTATGATGCCGAGATTAGTTGAAATGAAACGTCTTCTAAGAAGAACAGGGTCAATCTATTTACATTGTGACCCAACAGCAAGCCATTATTTAAAAATATTACTAGATGCTATTTTTGGCAGAAAAAACTTCAGAAATGAGATTGTGTGGTGTTATAAAAAATGGGCAACTGCAAAGAAACATTTTTGTAGAAATCATGATGTAGTTTTTTGTTATGCAAAAAATAAAGATCTAAATTTTTTTAACATTATATATCAGAATAGAGCTGAATCCACAATGAAAAGATTTGGTAATAAAACAATACATTCTGGTGCGAAAGATGAAAAAGGTAAAAGAGTACCTTCAATAACTTTAAATGAAGATTCTGTTGGAGTTAAAATGGGAGATTGGTGGGAAATACCAATCATAGCTCCTTCTTCCAAAGAACGCCTAGGTTACCCAACTCAAAAGCCTTTAGCACTTTTAGACAGAATTATTAAAGCGTCTTGCCCTGAAAATGGAGTAATTTTTGACCCATTTTGCGGTTGCGGAACTACTGTAATTTCAGCTCAAAATAACAAAAGAAATTGGATTGGTATTGATATTTGTATGCTTGCAGTAAACTCAATGGAGGTAAGGCTTAAGGGGTTATTTCCAAATTTAGAAAAAGGTAAAGATTACAGAATTGACGGCATTCCTACAAATGCAGAACAGGCAATTATTTTAGCAAGAAGTAGCAATAAAACTCAAAACGAAGGTAGGTATCAATTTCAATACTGGGCCATTGAAAAAGTTGGTGGTTTTGCTTCAACTAAAAAATCTTCCGACGGAGGAATTGACGGCTCAATTTATTTTTATAAGGATGCAGAAAGTAGAAGTTTAGGTAAAATGATTATTTCTGTTAAAAGTGATAAAGATTTAAAAATTTCTTATATAAGAGATCTTGTTGGAACTTTATCAAATGATAAGGGAGCAGAAATGGCAGGTTTAATTTGCATAGATGAACCAACTGAAGGAATGAAGCAAGAAGTTTTAAAAGCAGGTTTTTATGAACAGAAATTTATGGAAAGCAAACAATTTTTTCAAAAAATACAATTATTAACAATTAAGGATATTTTTGAAGGTAAAAAATTTCAAACCCCTTTTCAAGTTGAAAAGAAAATTGCAAGACATTCAGAAAACAAACCAAAAAAAGAAAAAAACAAGGAATTTCTTTTTGAGAATTTTAAATAATCTAAATAGAAAATAATAAATTAATTCTAATTAAGCTCATTTATAAATTTTAATAATCTTTAAAGACTTTTCAGAGCCGTTAGGCATTTCTATATCAACCCATTCATTCATTTTTCTCCCTATTAAAGCCCTTCCAATTGGAGATGTGATTGATATTCTTTTATTTTTGATATCCGATTCGTATTCTCCGACTATATGAAAATGTTCGGTACGTCCTTCTTCGTGCTCTATGTGAACTTTTAAACCAAATTTTACAATTTCGAACGATGTAATTGTTTCTGTGTCTATAATTTTTGCTTTTGAAATTACCTGATCTAATACTCTAACTCTTCTATCAATTTCAATTTGAGCCTGTTTAGCGGCTATATAACCTCCATTCTCTCTTAAATCTCCTAAAGCTCTAGCTGCTACTAATTCTTCTAAATTTTTGGCTCTTCTTTCTAGGAGTTCTTTCGATTCATTTTTAGCTTTTTCTATACCCTCTTTCGTTATGTAAAAAGATAACTCTGACATTTTCTATTTCTTTTTTTCCAAAGAAGAAATTCTGTCTTGGAATTTTCTAACATTTCTGTTTAAAGAATCTTCTATATTAGCTCTTTTTCCTGTCCAAGCTATATGATTTTCTATGGCAACGGGTGTGTGTATTTTATCTGATTTTTTATAAGTTGACATAGTTTTAAATTCTTTTCCACTTGGAAAAACTATAGATATTTCTTGCATTTCTGGGTGAATATTTTTTTTAGGCATAATTACTTAATTTAATATATAAAATATAACAAATAGATAATATTTATAGAATTTTAAAGTCAAGATTTTCCTTTACAATTATTAATTTAACTTATAACTGTTTTTATATTATGTTTAATTTAAGTAAACGTTCTAAATATCTGCTTATTGTTGTATTTTTATTATTTTGTTTTATTTTTAGAAAAACCTTGAAAGATATTTTATATAATAAATATAATAAAGTTATGAATGTAGAAATTTTTAAATTAGAAAATGGGCTTACTGTTGGCTTTGACTTTATGCAAGATGTGCAGACAGTATCTGTTGAATTGTGTGTTAAAACTGGAAGTTTGAATGAGAACTCTGAAAATAATGGAATATCTCATTTTTTAGAGCATATGGCTTTTAAGGGTACAGAAAAAAGAACTGCATTTCAGATTGCACATGAGATTGATATGATAGGAAGTTATATAAATGCTTATACTTCTAAAGATGTAACCTGTTATTATATTAAATCAATTGATAAATATATAGAAAAAGATTTAGATATTCTTTCCGATATAATTCAAAATTCTATTTTTGATAAAAAAGAATTAGAAGTTGAAAGAGGTGTTATATTACAAGAACTTGCTGCAAGTTTAGATAGCCCGGAAGATTTGAATTATAATAACTTTATGGAAAATGCTTTTAAAGATTCAGCCATAGGAAGAACAGTTTTAGGTCCAAAAGAAAATATAGAGAAAATCTCAAGAGAAGATATTTTAAAATATGTTCACGAAAACTATTACGCAGAAAATATGTTTTTATCGATAGCTGGAAAGTTTGATAAAGTTGAAGTTAAGAGCCTAATAACGAAATATTTTAATAATTTGAAATCTAAAAAGATTGAAAGAATAGAGGAAAAATTTCATTTCACTCCGTCTATTTCTGTAAAAGATAAAAGAGATTTAAAACAAATGCAATATTTAATTGGATTTGAAGCTCCTTCTTATAAAAATCAAAAAGACTGGTATATAATTGACATTTTAAATACAATTTTAGGGTCTGGCATGTCTTCAAGATTATTCCAAGAAGTAAGAGAAAAAAGAGGTTTAGTTTATAGCGTATATTCTGGAAGTATGTCATTTCCTGAAAACGGTTTAGTTTATATTTATGCTGGGTTAGAACCTGCAAAATTAGATGAATTAAATAAAGTTTTAAAGCAAGAATTGAAGAGAATATCAAAAGATATATCAGATGAAGAAATGGAAAAGGCAAGAAATCAAGCTTTATCGGATATTGCAATGTCTTCTGAAAGTTCAAAATCTAGGTCCGCAAGATTAGTTTATTCAATGATAAGATACGGAAGATATATTTCAAATGAAGAGGTTGTGAAAAATATTGAGTCTGTAACTAAAAAAGAGGTTATGAATATTGCAGAAAAACTTTTTTCTTCTAAGCCGATAATTTCAATTTTATCTGGAGAGAAAAATGTTAATAAACTAATTGATTTATTAAGAGATTAAGCATTTATCATCGGTTTTATTGTTCAGATTTATGATTTGTTTGTTTATTATGAAATCTATTCTTCTTGCAGAATTAATGATGTCTTCTTTAATTTGAATATCTTCTTTTATTGAATTATCAAATATTTCTAATGTTAATTTAAGAATAAAAGAGTAAGTTTTTTCAGATGAGAAATCTTGTTTAAAATTAGAAAAATTACTTGTACCTATTGAGCTAGAGTCAAGATCTATAGCATTGCCTAGAATATCATCGAATAATTTGTGTAGATTCTTCTCTTTATCAAAATCCGATCTGTTTCTTATAGATAATAATATTTGAGAGGATCTATTGCTATCAATAGATCTATTCTCTTCATTTTGCAGATTGTTGTTTAAATTGATTAAAATTTTACGTATTTGTTCTGCTGCATCCTTATTATTGTATTTTTTTTAAAAGTTTTTACAATATTCTTACCTAGAATGATTGAGTCATTATCTTTATATATTTCTTTTTTACACCTCAATAAAATAGATTCCATAATATCTAAATCACTCAAAGAAATACTTTCTTTTCCTTTTTTAATTTTATTTATAAATTCTATTTTTTCTGGTGAATTTATAAAGAGATCAATATTTGTATCTTGTAAAAAAGACTCAAATTCATTTAATAGCTCTCTGTTATTATCTAATATCATTATATTTGTTTTCAATATTAAAGGATTTAAAGATAGATTGTTTTTAGGTTCCATAAAAAATATAACAGAATAAAAAATAGATGCAAGAGAATTTAGTTGTTTGTAGATTTTTAATTTTTAATTAATTTATGGTTTGTATCTTGACTTTAAATTTTTTTGTTATGAATGTTTTTTATGTCTGAAGAGCAAAAAAAAGAGAGAAAAAGTATATTAGATTCTGTATTAAAAAATATAGAAAAACAATTCGGGAAAGGTTCTATTATGAGAATGGGGGAACTGGGTCACGTTCCAGTTGAGTCTATTTCTACTGGTTCATTATCTGTTGATATAGCAATCGGTATAGGAGGTCTTCCAAAAGGTAGAATTATTGAAATATTTGGCCCTGAAAGTTCTGGCAAAACTACACTTTCTTTAAGTTGCATTGCATCTTGTCAAAGAGGAGGAGGTACATGTGCTTTTATAGATGCAGAGCATGCACTTGACCCAATTTACGCTAAAAAATTAGGAGTTGATATACAAAATTTGATAATCTCACAACCAGATAACGGAGAACAGGCATTAGAAATAGTTGATAGTCTTGCTAATTCAGGTAGTGTTGATATGATTATTGTAGACTCTGTTGCGGCGTTAGTTCCAAAAAAAGAAATTGACGGAGATATGGGAGATAATCATTTAGGAACTCAAGCTAGATTAATGAGCCAAGCATTGAGAAAATTATCTGTGGCAGCTTCTAGGTCAAATTGTATTATAATCTTTATTAATCAAATTAGAATGAAAATTGGAGTAATGTTTGGCTCACCTGAAACAACAACCGGCGGTAATGCTTTAAAGTTTTTTTCTTCTGTAAGAATTGATATTAGACGAGTTGAGACAATAAAAAAAGGAGAAGTTGCAATAGGAAACAAAACAAAAGTCAAGATTGTTAAAAATAAAGTTTCTTCACCTTTTACTATAGCAGAATTTGATATAATTTTCGGCGAAGGTATTAATAAAACGGGAGAAATTGTGACTATGGCAAGTAAACTTGGAATTATAGAGAAATCTGGCTCTTGGTATTCTTATAAAGGAGAGAGAATTTCTCAAGGTATAGATAACTGTAAAGAATATTTAAAAAGTAATCCAAAAATTGCAACAGAACTTGAGGCAGAAATTAAAAGTAAAATATCAGAGAAACCTGAAATAATATTAACAGCATCTTCTGAAGATTCTGAAATATCAGAAAAAGATGAGGAATCGAAAGATTAAAAAAGATTTATGCATATAGGAAATTCTTCTTCTGAAAATTTTTTCTTTATAATTTCAGCTCCATCTGGTGCTGGGAAGACAACGGTTTGTAACTTTTTAAAAGAAAGATTTTGCGATGAATTAAAATTATCTATTTCTTGCACCACAAGACAGCCAAGAAATGGAGAGATTGACGGATTACATTATTTTTTCAAAACAGAAGCTGAATTTCTTGAAATGAAAAATAAAAATATGTTTATAGAGACAGCGAAAGTCTTTGATAAATATTACGGAACTCCTGTTGAATTTGTGAATAATAATTTAAATGAAAACAACAACATTCTTTTTGAAGTAGATTGGCAAGGGAAAGAATCTATAGAGAATTTTAAAGAATATAATTCTGTCTCTGTTTTTATTACTACATCTTCTTTTCAGGTTTTGCAAGAAAGATTAATTAAGAGAGGTGATAATTTAGAAAGTATAAGAAGAAGAAGTGAATTTTTCCAAGAAACAATTGAAAAAGCAAATAGCTATGATTATGTTATAATTAATGAAAATCTAGAAAAAACATTAAGAGAAGTTGAGAATATATACAGAACAAGTTGTGTTTATTCCAAGAAAAATAACAGATTAAATAGAATCCAGACAACGATATGAATAAAAGATTTATAGTTTTATTAACAATTTTTACATTCTTTAATTTTTGTTGCAAAGAAAGAACTAATAATATTTATGAAAATAATAACATTCTTATAGTGATATCCGGCCCTTCTGGTGTCGGTAAAACAACAATTGCCCAAGCGCTCGTTAAGGAATTTAATATACAGCAGTCGATATCTTGCACCACAAGACAGCCTAGAGTTAGAGAGATTAACGGTAAAGATTATTATTTTTTGAAAAAAGAGAAATTCCTAGATATGATAAAAAATAATGAATTTTATGAATATTCAAATCATTTTGAGAATTATTACGGACTTCCAAAAAATAATCTTGAGAAATTAGAGAAATCCGACTTAATTGTATTGACAAATTTAGATACCGTTAAGAAAATAAAGACACAGAAGAATAAAATTTTAAAAATTATTTTAATTGCAGAAGAAAAGACATTAATTAATAGAATAAAGTTTAGAAAGGAAAAAATGAAAGAATCTGAATTAAAAGCAAGAATGCTCGAATTTAAAAAGATGAAAGAAATAAATAAAGATGATGTTTATTCTATAAATACAGAAGGTAGAAATATAAAAGATGTATATAAAGAGGTAAAGAATTTGTATATAGCTTTAAAGAATAAATAATGCAAGTAAAGAATTTAATATTAATACTCTTAATATTAAATTGTTGTGGCAATAAATATAATATAAAAAATTTTCAATTATATCAAAAAACTAACATACCTCACTCTGAAAATATTGCCCCTAGGGAGGAATTAATGGATTACAAAAGAGATGTAGTTGTTATGGATTTCTCTGTAAAAGGCTTGAAAGATATAAAAGATATAGAAGATATCGGCCAATTTGCGGCAAGTATTTTAACTAGAAGTTTATCTAAAACAAAATGGATTAATATTTTGGATAGAAATCTTACTGAAAAGATTGCTTCAGAAATTAAATTGTTAGAAATGAATAAAAGTTCTTTTAATTATTCAGGACCGAAAGAAGCAGAGTATATAATTATAGGGGAAATTAATGAAGTGTTATATAAATCAGAGCTTATTAATAGATGGTTTTTAAATGGAATAATAAAAACCGGAATGTTATTTACTTGTATATTAGCAAAAAGTGGATTTTGTTTGATTAGCGACTTTATACCAGCTAAATATAATTATACAGCAACTATTTCTGGTTCTGTAAAAGTTTTTGATACAAAAAAGAACCAAATAATCAAAGAAGTTCAATTTAGTAAAGTATTTGAAGATTCTGAAGCTGCAGAAGCAAGTAAAGGCTTTATATCTTCGAACGGATTTAAAGACCCAAAAGTCTTTGATAAATCTTTAATTTCAAGGGGTATTACGGATATTTTGTCAGATATTTCACGAGAACTTGAGGATTGTTTACCTTTAAAAGGTTTTATATCTGAAAGAAGGGATTTGAACAATGAATCAAATGTTCTTTTTAGAATTGAGACTGGAGACAAAATAAAATTAAATGATATCCAAAATTCTGGAATTTGTACCCACTTATACAAAAAGGAGAATGACATTACGAAAGAGAGTTACAATGAAGTAGTCGAAATTGAAGTATTTAAAACAAATCTTTCAGATGAGAGAGGTATTTGGCTTTCTCTTCCTCAAGACAACTCTCATATCTTAAGGATAGGAGATTTCTGTTATATAAAAAAAAACAATGAAAATTAATTATTTTCTTGAATATTATTTATTATATTTATTTCTTTGTTTAAAAAGAGATGAGTAAAGAAATTTTATCAATAATAAATTCTATTTGCGAAGAAAAGAATATAAATAAGAATATAGTGACCGATGCTCTAGAATATGCTTTTGCTGATATGGCGAAGGATTTTTATGTATCTAAAAAAACAATAGCTAAAACCAAAACTGGTACAGCGGAAATAGAAATTTTCGAAGAACTTATAGTTTCAGAAGAAGAAGGAGTTAATTTAATATCAATTGAAGACGCTCTTAAAATTAATAAAAGTGCAAAATTAGGTTCTATAATATTGAAAAAATTACCACAGCCTTATTTAACAAGTTCTTCTATTATGAAAATAAAAAATACTGTCTTGAGTTCTATTAAAAATGCAGAAAAAAATAAAGAATACGAGCAGTTCTTAACTAAAGAGAATAAACTTATAGAAGGTAAAGTAAAAAAGATATCCGTAGATCATATTGTTGTAGGTGTTAAAAAGATTGGAGATGCGATTTTGTTTAAAAATCAAACTCTTCCCTCTGACTTTTATGAAATAGGAGATAATATTTTAGCTCTAGTTACAAAAGTAACGCAAAGTGATAAATTTTATCAAGCAACTTTATCTAGAACATCAAGTAAATTTTTAGAGGCTATTCTTGAGTATTATATTCCAGAAATGAAAGATATTATTAGAATAGAAGCTTCTGCTAGATTCCCTGGCGTTAAGTCAAAAATTGCAGTAAGATCGGAAGATCCAAGAATTGACCCGGTTGGAGTTTGTATAGGGCAGAAAGGATCTAAAATTAAAGAAGTAATACAAGAACTAAAAGGTGAAAAGATAGATGTCATAAGATGGGATGCCAATATTAATAATTTTACTAAAAATGCAATATACCCTTTAAGAGTATATTATATTAATTTAACTGAAGATGGCTTTGGAGTTGATGTAGTTGTGGACGAAGAAGATTTGAGTTTAGGTATAGGTTCTTCAGGTAAGAACATTAAATTGGTTTCTAGATTAATAGGGAAAAATGTCAACCTTGTAACTAAAGCTGAATATGATCAAGTTAAAAAAGAAGAGAAATCAAGTAAAATATCATCTTTAATGAAAGAGATTGATATAGATGAATCTGTTGCAACTGTTCTTTTTGATTATGGTTTTACAAATTGTGCTATAATTGCAAATGCTGATGTTTCAAAATTGACCTCTATTGATATCTTTGAACCAGAAATGGTACAAGAGATCAAAAATAGAGCGATTGATACAATGGAAATAAAAACAAAAGAAATTAAACGTAAGATAGAAGAATTAAAAATAGAAGAAGATTTTTTAAATTTAGAAGGAATGAAAGTTGACATTGCTATATCTTTAGCTTTAAAAGGAATTAAAACTGTACAAGACCTTGCAAATATGTCAACAGATGAACTAGAAGAAATTGCTTCTGATTTTATCTCTGAAAATCTAAGAAATAGATTAATTCTTGCTGCTAGATCTAATTTATATTAATTATGAAATTAATATTAGATACTGTTTTTATTAACGAAGTTAAAGAGATTTTATCTTTAGATATCTGTGATGGATTTAATCTAAACCCGATATCTTTGATTAAAGAATCAAAAGATATATCTTCATATTTAAAAGAATTTAATTTAGCGACTGATTTGCCTTTGTTTATAGATTTATTTTCAGATAATACATCTGAAACATTAGAGCAAATTAAAAAAATAAAAAAACTATCTCCTAATATATGTATAAAATTGCCATTTAATATTTTGAATCTGAAATTATGTAAAGAGCTATCAGAAGAAGGATTTCTTATAGAGATTTCTTATTGCACATCTACTTCTCATGCAATTTTAGCTTATAAAGCTGGGGCTGCTTTTATATCTCCGACTTTATCTTTAGTTGATGATTTTTCATTTTCTGGTTTGAATTTAATAAAAGAGATAAAAGATTTATATGAGAATTATCCAGAATGTCAGACAGAGATAAAAGCATCTGGTTTGAAAAGTGCTTCAGATGTTATTGATTGTTTTCAAGCTGGAGTTGATTATTGCGTTGTATCTTATAGAATTATTAATTATATGCTTTCAAACCCAATTGGCGAGACCATGGTAAAGAAATATAACACAGAATTCAAGAAAATTCTTTATTGATTATGATTATACTTTTATTATTTATGTTTATTTCATTCTTTCTAATTAGAAGATTGAACGTTGTTTTAAGTTCTGAATCTGATGATTATTTTTTCCAAAGAGAAACATTAAAAGATGTTGATAATACAGAAATTAAAACTGTGAATAATACAGATGAAGAATATACAAGTAAATTGAATAATAGCGCTATTTTATGTTTAGAAGAAATAAAGAATAAGATGCAAAATTTTAATCTCGAAGCGTTTATTAATATTACAAAAAAGATTATATCAATTCTGATAGATGATCTAAATTCAAAAGAAGATTCCAGAATATTAGATCTATTAACTGAATCTTTTCAACTTGAATATAAGCAGATAAGGTCAGATTTCCAAGGTGAATTATTTTTAATATCAATAGATAAAATAGAAATTATAGAAATAAAGAAAATATCTGAATTTTATATTATTAATGTTAGAATTGATATGATCCAAAAAGTACAAGAAAACGAAAAAGTTATTAATGTGCAAACTAGAGAGAATTGGGAATTTATAAATAATGGTAATTATAAATGGTTATTAAATAAGATATCTAACGAAGATCAAGATAACTGATTTATATGAGAAAAATAATTTTATATTCCGCATTTCTTTTAACTTTAAATTGCAGTAGTTTAAATTTTGAGACTGGTTCTACTACAAAAATATTGTTATTTTCTTTTAACAGCAAAAATGATAAAAAAAATTATTATGAAAACATTAAAAAAATTCACACAAGAAATATAAACAAAGATAAAGATATTATATTTTCAAATAACGGAAGCGATGATTACAATAGAGCTAATTTAGATAATAAGATTAATATAAGCGATGATTTAATGGACGATATCATCTTTAAGGTTTATCAAACTAATAATAATGTGGTTCTTAAAGGAATTAAATTGTTTGCTAGAAACAAGATGATAAATAATTTATTAAATTACGACGACAAAGATTTCATGAAAGAAATTGGTTTTTGTAGATCTCAATTAAAGCATATGTCTTATGATTTAGATGATGATGGCAAACTGAATCAATCAACAAATGTCGATGAATGTATATTAGGTAAAAAAAGATATCAATTAGATTGCAATGGCAACTGGAGAATGAACGAATTTTCATTTACAGAATTAGAAGATTGGTATGGAGATAACTTCGCGGATGCTATGATGTCTTTCTTGAATTCTTGTAAATTTTTATCCTCGACTGGTGCAAGTTCAAGAAGTATATCAATTGGAACAACAGTTCAATGGGCTAAATTATGCAATATTGCTAATAAATATCAGGAAGCTGGAATATCAAGAAGTTTCTTTGAAAGATATTTTACACCTTTTAAAGTTCAAGATCTTAAAAAAGATAATTCTTCTGAAGGTCTATTTACTGGTTATTTTCTATGGGAAATAAATGTTTCTAGAGAGAAGAATGAGAAATATTGGTATCCTGTGCTTTCTATGGATGAAAACTGTAAAAAATACAAGAATTGCTACTCAAGAGAGCAGATTAATCAAGGTGCAATAGATTACAATAAATATGCAATTGCTTGGACAGATAATGTTTTTGATTTATACAATATGCAAGTTCAAGGTTCTGGAGTTGGTATCTTTGAAGATGGCTCAAAAATATTTTTAGGTTTTGCTGGCAAGAATGACATGCCTTTTAGGTCTTACTCTGAAGTAATAAAGCGAAAAGATTTCAATAAGACATATTGTGGAAATTATCGTAATATTTTCGAATGCCTTAGAAATGAACATGATCTTGCTATAAGTGTTACGAATCATTGTGAATCTTATGTATTTTTCAAAGAACTGGAAGATAATAATATATTCGGCTCTCAAGGAGCACCACTTAGCCAATCTAGAAGTATAGCAATTGACCCTTATTATACACCTTATGGTATGCCAGTTTGGATAAAAACTTATTTACCTATTAGAGATGAGAATTCAGAAAAAGATATCTGGTTAGACTTCAATAGATTGTGGATTGCTCAAGATACAGGTTCTGCAATCAAAGGCGCCAATAGAGCTGATCTTTATTTAGGGTATGGCCCTAAAGCTGATTTAATTGCAAAGAAAATGAAATTTGAGGGAGAGTATTATATACTTATACCAAATATTATGATTGAAGGTGTTAAAAATTGTAAAGTCTCTAAAAAATAATGAAAATTAAAAGATTGATAGATCTATTTTTATATTCGAAGATATTCTCTATTTTTACATTTTTATTGATATTTTTATACGAGTCTTTGAAATTAATAAAAGGTTTATTTTGTAATGAGAATTTGTATTCAATGCTTTCAACGTTTTTACTTTTAATTATAATTACTTATAGTTATATAGACGTTGTCAAAAGAGAGAAAATTTTTTTTGGTAAGTTTGCGATTCTGACATTGTCTGGTGCTTTTATTGTTGTTTTTTTAAAATTGATTATAAAGAAAGTCAGGCCAGATTTCTCCAGCGATTCTTCTTTTCCTTCTGGCCATACATTTCTAGCGTTTAATTCATTTTTCTTATGTTTTTATTATAAAAAAATCTACAATATAAAATATATATTTTTTATATTAATATCTATTTTGGTTGCTTTATTTAGAATTTTGGGAAATAAACATGATTCTATAGATGTGCTGTTTAGCTTTTTAATTGCAATTATAAATTTTTATATAATAAATTATATTATTATTTTATATCAAAATTATTTCTTAAAAATAAAGGAATGATAGCTATGTTGTGTTCTGATTTTATATCTTCAAGCAGAACTTTAGTTCTTAATTCAACATCCTGTTTTGTTTTACTTGCACAAGAAGAGAGAAAAAAAAAAGAAAATAGAATAACTCTAAAATAGAAGTAAGATTTTATCATATAATATATAAGTAAGAACTACAGAGATTGGTATTAAGAAATTGTCATTAACGTTTATTTTTTTAGAAAATAATTCTATTATCGTGGTAGTTATAGATATAAAAATTAATTTATGTATATCTTCATTATAGAAATATAATAGAATTAATAAGCTTGACAGAAAGAAAATTAAAGAGCCTTCTAATGTTTTACTGAATATTTTTATTCTTCCAAAAAACATTCCAATTACAGCTGCAAGTGTGTCTGAAATTGCTAATATGGATAAAGAAACTTGAATTAGGTTTATATTTATAGATAAAAGCATAGCAATTGAAGTAAAAATAAAAACCCAAGAAGTACCAGATAGATTATATTTTTTTGACTCTGTATTTCTTGCTATATATCTAAAGAATTGGATTTTTTGTAATTTTTTTTCAAGAGATAGTATTATGTTGAAGAAATCTAGATAGATTATTAAAACGGATAATATCACAAAACAAATTGTTGTATTTTTTACCCCTAATATATCAAAAGAAATTTTTAGGCATATAGGAATTAAAATGACAGCTAAATGAAAAAACTTTCTAACAAACTCTTTTTTTGTTTTTCTCATCATATTACGCGATATTTAATATTATTAATTCTGATGCAAATTGCCCTATTGTTTTATTTGTTTTATTTCTAAATTCTTTATTTATTTCTTTTAATTTGGACACTTCTTTTTTGTAATGTTCTTTATTTGAAATAATATTTATTGTATAGTCAACAATATTTTTAATATTTGCTCTATGTTGTAAGAATTCCTTGATTATTGGTTGATTTTTGAATATATTTATAATGTTAACGTATTTTATACCTATTATAAATTTTGCGATAATTGCATTAACCCAAGATGTCTTGTAATAGACTAAAATTGGCACTTCTGATGCTGTGAATTCGAGAGTATTTGTTCCAGATTTTGCAATAGCGAAGTATGAAGATGAAATATAATGTTTTTTTAGTTTTTCATCTGTGATAATCTTTATATTTTTAATATCTATAAAATAATTTTGAATTAATTTATAGCTATATTCTGTTGCTAGCAGACAAAATATTAAATCTTTATTGAAGATTAGTAATTCTTCAATAATTCCTTTAATTAATTTGATGTGACTTTTAATTTCTTGCTCTCTACTTCCAATTGTTATAGCGATCAGATTTCTATCTTTTTCTTTTTGTGGTTTGAAATGATCAAATGTAAGATTTCCGATATATTCAACCTTTAATTTTGAATCTTTATAATAAGTTATTTCTTCTGGAAATATACACATTAATAAATTATAAACTTTTTCCATTTCTTTAATTCTGGATTTTCGATATAACCACACAGAAGGAGAAACTATATGAAATATTTTTTGATTTGGGTTAATTTTTTTTATATATTTTGTAACTTGAATGCAAAAATCATATGAATCAACCGTTATAATTAGATCTGGTTTTATTTTTAATATTTCCTTTCTTGTGGTTTTTATTCTAGAGAAAATAGTAAAAATATTTTTTATAACATTTGTTATTCCCATCTTTGAAATATCTGACATTGGAAAGATCTCTTTCATTGTGAAATCTCTGGTTGTTTTTTCATTTGTTATACCGTATAATTCAAAAGATAGGTTTGATTTTAGAGTTTCTAAAATTTCGTACATTATGTTAGCTCCAGATTTTTCACCACAAATTATGAATATTTTTAATTTTTCTTTCATTTTATACTTGAAATTTAAATATATATAGATATATTAAGTTATTAATAGTCAATTCTTAAAATTATGAAAGAGAAAACAGAAAATAAAATTATAAAAGATGAGATTGTAGACGAAGTATTGGAGAAAGATAATTCTGATGAGATAAACTATAAATTAAAATTTGAAGAGAAAGAACAAGAATATAAAGATTTGAAAGATAAATTTTTGAGACTTGCAGCTGATTTTGAAAATACAAAAAAAAGATATGAAAAGGATTTGAAAGATGCGCATTCATTTTCTATAACAAAATTTGCAAAAGATATTGTTACGATATTAGATCATATTGAAATAGGCATTAGTCATATTAAAGAAGATTCAAAAATAGAGGAAGTTAAAATAATGCATCAAGGTATGATTTCCATACAAAATGAAATGTTAAAAGTTTTTGAGAAATTTAAAATAGAGCAAATAAAACCAAAAATTGGAGATAAATTCGACCCAAATTTTCATCAAGCCTTATCGAAAGTTGAGAATAAAGAGTTTTCAGCAGGTTCTGTTATTTCTATCATTTGTAACGGCTACAAGATAGAAGATAGAATTTTAAAAGAAGCAATGATTGTTGTAAATTAATAAATAGGAAGATATGTCAATAAAAGATAAATTAAAGAATTATGTAAGTGGTTTAAAAAATAAAGCTTCCATTGCATTGATGCAGAAAATGCTAGAAGGAAAATTAGATAAAGATAAATTAGAGGAATTAAATAATATAATTTCTGACGTGTCATCTGGTAAGATAAAAAATATTGCTGATATGCAAGAAAAACTCTCTCAAATTTTGAATTTAAATAAAGAGGAGGTTGAGAAAGTAATGTCTGATTTTTCAAATCTCTCACAAAATAATAATAACAATACTAATAAAGATTTAAACCAATATATTGATAAGCTAAAAGATATAGATGAATTTAAAGTTGATGATTTGATGAATTCTTTTGAAGAGATTCAAGATATAAAAAATATTCAAGATAGAGAAAAGCAATTAGAAGAGATACAAAAGATACAAGAGAAGATCAAGAAGAATCTTAAATAGAATAGAATGCGCAATTATTGTCAAAATAAAAATTATGTTCTTTGGGTTTGATTTAAAGAATATTGTTATATTTGGGATTATATCTTGTATATTTTTTGGGATTATAAGATTAATTTTTAACTTAATAGATTATATTTTATTTAAAAAGATTGCATCGTTAATTATTGAGTCTATTTTTGAAAATGAAGATGATTCTTCTGGCGATAGACTCAAAAAACCAGTTTTTAATTCAGAAGATGAATGGATGAAAGATAAAAATAGGATTAAAGAGCAAAAAGAAAAAGAAATAGAAGCTCTTCAAGGAATTAATATTAATCAAAAGATTGAGAAGAAGATTGTAGGTATATCTTTAGAGGGGAAGATAGTTGGAAAATGGACTCAAAAATATATCAATAAAATGATGCAGAAATGGAAAGATGTCGATATGAACAAGGTGCAGGAAAAAATTTTTAATATGAACCCAGACCGGATTACGGACGGTGATTTATTTCGTATTCTGAATATGGAAGCTTTGAAGCAGAAACAAAGAGGATCCTTTGGCAATTTTGAAAGATAATGAAAGAGAGAATTAAAGAAATTATATCAAAAATAGATAGAAAACTATTAGAAGAATCAGATTATTTCTATATTCAAAATGGAGCTCCTTTTTTATTGGAAACTCCAGAAAAAGCATTGAATATATTTTATCAAATAACTGGTTTTGAGACTTCAAATGCTATTTTAATTTTAGATCTAAAAAATAAAAAACATACTATACTTACAGACGGAAGATATATTGAAGCAGCAAGAAAATATTTTAATGAACAAAAGAATTTTGATGTTGAGTTATTGGAGAAAGATAAAATAAAGGTAATTTTAAAAGATAAAAATATTTTAATTGTTGAGGATATATCCAGCCTGTCTCTTTATGAAAATTTATTAGAATTTACACGTAATATTCAACTTCTAAATTTTGATAATTTTATTAATTTGCCAAATTCTAGAAGTTTAACTGAATTTAAAGTTGAATCCTCTGAAGATACAAAGCAAAAAATCAAAAAGATATTTGGAAGATTAAATGAGAAAATTGAAAATATTTATATTCCAAATTTATATACCGCTTCTTGGCTCTTGAATATCAGATCTCAAGATGAGCCTTCTTGTCAGGTTAATAATAAAATATTAATAAATAGAAATAATAGTTTTCGTATATTAAAAGATAGAGAGGATTTAGGTGGAGTTCAGAATCTAAAAATTTCAATAGATAAAACTCAAACAACTTTAGCTGATTTTAATATATTGAGGGCAAATAAAAATGAAGTAAGTTTTATAGATTTCTCGGAATCTCTTTTTATAATTCAATCAATAAAAACAAAAGAAGAGATAGAAAATATAAAAATAGCCCATAAATTACACGGTATAGCTTTTAGAAAGTTAATAAAATTTATTAGAAGATCTTCAAAATTAAATATAAAGATCAATGAAATAGATATTTCAAATAAGATGAAGGAATTTTGTATAAATTCCAAGAAATATCTTTTTAACAGTTTTAAGACAATAGTTGGAATTGAAGAGAATTCTTCTATAGTTCATTATAATACAGGGAGTTTTAATAAAGAAATTCATAAAAATTCTGTTATTTTAATTGATGCAGGAGGACAATATAAATACGGGACAACGGATGTCACGAGAATGATTTTACTAGGTTTATGTTCTGATGATTTTAAATTTCATTATAATTTAGTTTTGAAAGCCCACATTTCTTTAGCTATGACAAAATTTTATAAAAATACAAAGACCAATATATTAGATTTCATTGCAAGAAAGGAAATTTTAAAATATAATCTAGATTATAATCACGGCACGGGGCACGGTGTAGGTTATTGTTTGAATGTGCATGAATTTCCTTCTATATCAAAAAATGCAAACTGTATTTTAGAAGCCGGAAATGTTGTTTCTATAGAACCTGGAATTTATATTGAAGGAAAATATGGTATAAGAATTGAAAATTTATATCTTGTTAAAGAATGTAAGGACAATAAAAATTTATTAGAATTTGAAAATTTAACAAAAATTCCGATAGATTTATCAATTTTACAAAAAGATTTATTTTCAAAAGAAGAGATTCAACGCTTAAAAGATTTGAATTGCAAATAATTTTAAATTAAAATAATGAATATTTAAAAAATATGCAAAAATTTATTATAGATACGCCACCTCCTACTGTTTCAGGGCAATTGCATATGGGACATGTGTTTTCATATTCTCATGCAGATTTTATTGCTCGTTACAAGAGAATGAGAGGATATAATGTTATTTATCCGATAGGTTTTGACGATAATGGATTACCAACTGAAAGACTTGTTGAAAAACAAAAAGGTATTCGTGGTTCAGAGTTTGAAAAGCAAAACAAGAAGAATGAATTTATAAAAGAGTGCGAATCTGTAATTGAAGAAGCTGAAATTGAATTTGAAAAACTTTTTAAAACATTAGGTTATTCTTATGATTGGAATTTAAAATATCAAACGATTTCAGATTCTTCGGCAAAGATTGCACAGTGGAGTTTTAAAGATCTATTAGATAAAAATTTAATTTATCAAGCTTTTGCCCCAGTTTATTGGGATATAATAGACCAAACAGCTCTTGCAAATGCAGACATTGAAGAGCTAGAACAAGATGGATTTGAATCTTACTTTAATTTTAAAATTTGCGATAAGAATGGGAATGAAGCAGATGAAATGATTGAAATAATGACAACTCGCCCTGAAATGTTGCCAGCTTGTTTAGCTGTAATGTATAGCCTTCAACATAAAGACGCAAATAATTTTACAGAAAGATTTGCAAAAGTGCCGTTAACAGATTTAATTGTTCCGTTAATTAAAGACGATACAATTTCAATTGAAAAAGGCACAGGCGCAATGATGGTTTGCTCTTACGGGGATTGGCATGATGTGGAATTGATCAAGAAACACAACTTAAAGCCTTTTTCAATAGTTAATAAAAACGGCTGGATTAGTAAAAGTGTGATTTGGGGAAGTGATATTTTTTTTGAAGATCCTGAATTCTATTCTGCGGCAGAGAACAACACCGGAACCGCAAGACAAGTAAATGATTGGTGGAAAACCCCTCAAAAAGCACGCGAAGCAATTATAAAATATTGTGAAGAAAATAGTTTATTTTCACAACCTAAAATTGCAATAAAGCAGATAGTTAAGGTTGGAGAAAGATCAAAATATCCTTTAGAGATTATTGAGACAAACCAATTTTACATAAAATTGAAAGATTTTAAAGAAGATCTTTTATTGATCTCAAAACATATAAGATTTCACCCAGAACATATGAGAAACCGTCTAGAGCAGTGGATAAATGCAATAGACAGAGACTGGTGTATAAGCCGCGATAGATTTATGGGCATTGAAATACCGAAGTGCAAGAATTTACAAAAAACAAATCAAGTGTTTGATACTTGGTTCACTTCATCTTGTACCCCACAAATTGTTGCAAGATATTTGAATGAAAATTTTGGTGATGGAAAGAAATTTCGCTTACCAATGCAAATGAGAACTCAAGGTCACGAAATTATTAGAACTTGGGCATTTTATACTATAGTTAAGGCTTATTTTCACGGAATTACAATTGAAGAATTAACAGAAAGACAGCAATTTTTAAATGAAGGAAAAACAATTCAAGATTGGTTTAAATATAAAGGTTTCGATAAATTACAGATTATAAAAGAAAGAGGTTTAATTCCCTGGGAAAATATTGTTCTTTCTGGCTGGTGTTTAGCTAGCGATAAAACTAAAATGAGTAAATCAAAAGGGAATATAATAACTCCTCAAGCTTTAATTGAAGAAAAAGGTGTTGATACAATTCGTTATTGGGCTGGTTGTAATCATTTAGGTGTTGATACGCCTTATAATGAAATAAAATTTATAGATGCAAGACGCCTTTTGACAAAACTTGAAAATGCATATAAATTCACTATGCTTATAAAAAATAATGCGAATTTGCTTCCAGAAGAATTTTTTAATGTTAATCTAATAATTGAAGAATTTGATAAATGGATTTTATTTAGATTCTTCAAAATGTTAAAATGTTATGAAAATGAAATGGATAATTTTGAATATGCGAAAGCTAAAGATGTCAGTGAAAGGTTTTTTTGGGAGGATTTCTGTGATAATTATCTCGAAATTATTAAAGTTAGGTCTTATGGGCTTGAGGCTTTTATATACAAAGATAAAGAATTGTCAGAACTAGAAAGAATTAAGATTTCAAAAGGGCAAAAATCTATAACAATCACTCTTCTAATATTAATTGAAGGGATCTTAAAAGTTTTTGCTCCTTTTTTAATAGAAAAGACGGAAAATTTGTATCAAAATCTTTGTAAAGAACTGAAATTAAAAGAAGAATCAATTCACTCTCAAGGGAATTGGGTTAATGAAGATCTATTAATAAAAGAATTTACAAATCTTGAAAATTGTGAAACAATTATTAATTTAATTTCATTTGTTAGGGAGCAAAAATCTTATAAAAAGCTTTCAATGAAAGCCGAGGTTATCTTATTAGAAACCAATAAAAATATTGACAAAAAGCTAGAAAGTGATTTTAGAAACGTGATAAATGGAACAAATGCCACAATTTTAGAAACGGAAAGCGCAGGAAGAATTGAATTTATTGAGCCAAACTCTGACATCAAGAATTAAATTCTCGGTCTTCTATATTTAATGGAAATTGAATAATATTACTAAAATTATTATCCTCAGTTTCATTTTTTATTATAAATATCCAATCTTCAGCTTCTTGAATATTATCCATATTGCCGTTTTTTAATATAAAATTTAAATGATGTTTGATATTTTCTTTCAAAAAATTTAGAGAAATCTTTTCATCTAAACCTTCATAAATATTAACCTGTTTTGTTATTTTGTTTTTAATAACAAACAAAAGTTTAAACAGCTCTAATTTTTGTTCTGCGTTACCATTTTTTAATATAAAATCTAATTCTATATTCATTTCGTCTAGATCGTTTATAGGTTGTATTTTCTGTAACATATTAAAATATTAAAAAATATAATAACCTATTGACAATAATAAATTATTATCTAATATTTATATATTATATATAATACTTGTGATTTCTTAAACTATGTCAAGCTTGAATTTACCTTCAATTAATTATAATAATAATTATTGAATGCTCAACAAGCAAAATATCAGTTTTAATTATACTCCCAATCGCCAACTAAAAAAACTAGGCACGCCAATCCAGGTTCTAAAACCTTTTGTTAATAATATAAAAAGAAAATTATTATCTAATATTTATATATTATATATAATACTTGTGATTTCTTAAACTATGTCAAGCTTGAATTATAAAAAGAATAAACTTGAGCAATTAAAAGGCTTCTGTGCAGTTGTTGATTGCGGTAGTATAGCTGAAGC
>JAVKNF010000031.1:0-24196 GCA_031537795.1 Candidatus Deianiraeaceae bacterium
AGGTCTGATAATCAGAAAATAAAAAATGAATGAAATTCCAATAATAGGAAAGAAATTTACAAAACTAGCTCCGTCCATAATCTATTATTTTGAAGCAACTTTAGGTGCTTGCTTTGTTGTTGCGACTGGAGTTGTTGTTGCGACTGGAGTTGTTGTTGCTGTAACAGGAGTATTTGTGTCTACATTAGTCGCAGTAGCAACTTGAACTCTTTTTCCTGAAACTGAGGTTTCAAAAATTGAACAAGAAAGACAATTAATAGGATTTGTATTTTCGAAACGTGAATTATACGGCAAAACCCTAGTGTTTACCTTGCGTAGACCTTTTGATATGTTGGTAAATTTACAAGGTCGCCCCTACTGGCGGACAGGAAGGGATTCGAACCCTTGATACACTTTGGTGTATAGTTTCTTAGCAGGAAACCGCCTTCGACCACTCGGCCACCTGTCCTATGAAAAAACTATAAGACAGTCCTTGCAAATGTCAAGCAGTAGATCCTATTGTTCTTCTTCATTTTTTTTATAGCTAAGCTACAAGCCTGTAGAGTTGAACCTGTAGTCATTACATCGTCTAATATTAAGATTGATTTATTCTCGATAAAATCAAGAAATTGAGGATTAAATTCAATATAATGGTTTAATTTAAGTCTTTCTTCGGAACTTAAATTAGTAGATTTTTTTGTTTTCTTATTCTTCAAAAGTAAATCGGGAATAAATAATTTATCTTGAAATTTCTCACTTAAATATAAACCAAACAAAGCAGATTGATTATATTTTCTATGCAATATATCATCTTTAAACATTGGAACTGCGGCTATTATCTCGAAATCAATCTTATTATTATTTATTATTTGAAAAAAAGAATTAACAATAATTCTCACAGAGGCGGTCTCATCATTGTACTTTATATCTGTTATTAATTTTTTTATTATATCGTTGTAAATATAAATCGATCTTGTAAATTCAAAAGAAAAATTAATTCTAGAACAATTCGCACAATCTACTTTCTCTCCTTCAAAATAAAAAGGGTAACTGCATTTTTGACACATAAAATTTTTATCAATTTCTTCAAAATAATGACTGCAAATTTTACAAATACCGTTATCTTCTAAATTGAAAAATTCAGAATTACAACAAATGCAAAGATCTGGAAATATTCTTTTTAAAATAAATTTAAAAAATTGTAAGAATTTATTCATTTTTTGATTTTCTCGCCTCTCTTTCTGCGTCTCTTTGTTTAATTGATTCTCTTTTATCATACATTGTCTTACCTGAGCAAAGCCCAATTTTTAATTTAATTTTATTGCCTTTTTGATAGCATTTTAAAGGAATTACTGTATAACCTTTTTTTGTTAATGTTCCTGACAACTTTCTAATCTCGCTTCTTTTTAATAATAACTTTCTTTTTCTTGTTTCTATATAATTTTTATCTGAATCTTTAAAAGCAAATTGATATTTTGCTATATGCGCATTTGTAATAAATAATTCTTCTTTTTCTACAAAAACATAAGCATTCGCAATATTTAATCTTCTAGCTCTTATGCTTTTTACTTCATTTCCTAGTAATTCAATACCGCAATCAAATTCTTGATGTATTTCATATTCAAATGTTGCTTTTCTATTTTCTGCAAAAATTAACATATCAATCTTATTTTTGAGATTCTTCTTCTATGTCTCTTTTTTCTGGGTCTTTAAATTTACTATAAATCAAAAAAACAATTGCTCCAACTGGTGCTAATAATGTATAAAGGAAAGCTAAATCTATCAAAAAATGTTGATTATATTGATAAGAAAAACCCACAATAAAAAGTATCAATAAATTGCAAACAACATTTATAATTATAATTCTACTTACTCCTCTATTTTTTGTTAATATTGATAAAACAAGAATAATAGATATCAATATAAGAAAATATAAAATTGCGTGCATTTTTTAAAAGTTCGTCTTTTTTACACCTCTTACTAGTTTTGATATTTTGTTCGCATCAAGAGAATTCATTTCCTCTACATCTATTGAGTGAATTAGAAAATCGTCCCCGCTCACACTTATAACAAAAGTACCTGGTGTCATAGTAATTAAATTTGCAAACAAGATCTTCTCTTCTTTTGTTAAAAACCCAACATTAATTGTTTTTGTTTGGGTTTCAAAAGATGAATTTTCATCAAATATATTTTTTATCATAGAGCTAGAAGCTAAAACAACAGCTTTAATAAGTTGTATGATGTATATTAAAAAACCTGTAGATATAATACTTGTCGAGGATTTTTTTAATATTTTATGTCTTATTAAAATTAAAACGAAAAATAAAGATGAAGAAAGCCCGCTTATTAAAAATAAAATGGAATTTTCCATAGATATAAAATACCAAAACAAGAAAACAGCAATAAAAATTTTAAAAATATTAAATGTTTTTGAAAAATTCATAATTAAAAATAACATTTGCTTTTTATTTAGCAAGAAATTTAATAAAGCATATTTAATAAATATGAACCCTGTAGTCAGATTTGCACCTTCTCCGACTGGAATGCTTCATATAGGAGGAGCAAGAACAGCTTTATTTAATTATCTTTTTGCAAAGAAACATAACGCAAAATTCATTTTAAGAATTGAAGATACAGACATAGAAAGATCAACAAAAGAAGCAGTTAATAGGATTATAAATGGGTTAAAAATTTTAGATATAAAATACGACGAAATACATTTCCAATCCCAAAGAATAAATAGACATAGAGAAATTGCTCTTGAGCTTATATCAAAAGGTTTAGCTTATTACGACGAAAACAACGAAAAAGGTAAAGCTGTGAGATTAAAAATTGAAAGAAATCAAGAAATTGCCTTCGAAGATTTAGTTAGAGGTAGAATATCTTTCAATTCAAATGACATAGAGGAATATGTTTTATTAAGATCTGACGGCACTCCAACTTATATGCTTTCGGTTGTTGTTGATGACATTGATATGCAAATTAGTCATATAATTAGGGGAGACGATCATATAGGAAACACACCAAAACAAATACTACTTTACAAAGCGATAGGTGTAAATATTCCTCAATTTGGGCATATACCTTTAATACATGCGTCAGATGGGCAGAAGTTATCAAAAAGAAAAAATGCTGCTTCCGTCGAAGATTACATAAATCTAGGTTATATACCAGAAGCTATATGTAATTATTTACTTCATTTAGGTGGAGGTTTCGCTAAAGATATCCTTTCAAGAAAAGAAGCTATAGAGCTTTTTGAAATTAATAAAATTGGTAAATCTCCTAGTAGATTAGATTTCGATAAACTAAATTTTATAAATTTACACTATATAAAATCTCTGCCAGACCTAGATTTGATTGGAAAAATTATAGAAAGATTAAAAAAAGACTTCAATCATAATGTTACTGAAGATGAAATAAAAAAATTTAAAATTTTACTTCCTGAATTAAAAAAATTAAATAATATAAATGATATTACAAAATTATGCATACTATTTACAAATAACTTTAATTTAGAAAGAGATAAAACTGAAGATTTAGAATACAGTATCGAGGTCAAAAATCTATTAATTTATTTTAAAAATAATTTAGAAGACTTGAATTTAAAAAATATTGTCGAAAATATCAAAGAATTCTCAAGCCAAAATAATTTTTCAACACAAACAATATATCAAGTGATAAGATTTGCAATGATCGGAAAAACACATTCCACTTCTGTAAAATTAATTTTAGAAGCAATTCAGGAGAAGGAATCAAAACAACGATTGGAAAATTTTCTTGCATTAAAAAATTGACATTTAACAAATGATATTCTATTTTTTGTTACTTTTATGTCTAATATTATTCCTAAAAATAAATCTAAAGTTAACACAGAAGAAGCTGAAATTATTTTAGAAGAAAATAACGAAAAAGATTTAGAGAATCTAAAAACAAAAAACGAAGTTTATGAATACTTAACTAAAGTTTCTAAAATTCCTTTTTTAACGGAAAATGAAGAAAAAAATCTTTTACTGGAATATAAGAATAATCAAAATAATGAAGCTGGTAAGAAATTAATAGCTAGCCATTTAAGACTTGTTGTAAAAATGGCCTTCAAATATAAAAATTACAGAGCAAACTTAATGGATGTTATTTCTGAAGGGAATTTAGGTTTAATGCATGCCTTAAAGAAATTTGAAATATCAAAAGGAGTAAGGTTTGCAACATATGCTATCATTTGGATAAGAGCTTTTATGCAGAATTTTATAGTTAAGTCTTGGTCAAGTTTAAAAAACAATTCATTACAAATAAAAAAAGCACTTTTTGGTGGAGTTAGAGATGAAAATTTCATTATGCCAAGTGAAGTTTCATTTGATACTTCAAATTCAGATGAAAATAACTCTTCGCAGGAGCATTATAGTTTTCTAGGTCAAGAAGAAAATAAATCTAATATAATTGAAAGTTTTGAAGAAGAAGAAGAAGAAGAAAAGCTGAAGAAAATTAAACTTGGTATGAGAGAAGTTTTGAACGAAAGAGAAGTCTTTATTTTAGAGTCTAGAACTCAAGAGAAATCAAAAACTTTAGAAGAATTGTCTTTACAATTAGGAATTTCAAAAGAGAGAGTTAGACAAGTTGAAAAAAATGCAACAGAAAAGCTAAAAAAATTTGTAAATAAATAATGGCGTCAATACCTATAATTTCAAGTTTAGATTTAAAATATTCTATAATAGAAAAATTCATACCAAATAATAGTAAAATATTATTTATAAATGAAATACAGGAAGAATATTTTGAATATTTTTTAAAAGATAAGAACTGTCTTTGTTTTTTAATTTATGAAAATAAGAACAAACTTCTTTTAAGTGAAAAATACAAAGATGCAGTGCAAATTGTTGAAAAAATTGAATTTTCGACATCTAAATACAAGACAGAAGAATTTGATTTTGTTATTGTTGATGATTTTCTTTCAAATACACAGAACCCTGGGCTTTTTCTAAAAAATCTATGTAGAATATCAAAAAATTGTATAATTTTTTTTAGAAATCAAGGAGCTCTAATGAATAGAATAAAATTTTTAATAAATGGAACCGTAAGAACTCAAAAAAGACTTCAATATAATAATCCTGATTTCTGGAGAGATACAGATAAATGGATATTCAGCTTTAAAGATATTATGAATTTATTGCAAGATTTTGAGATTTTTCTAGAAAAAGGTTTATATTATGATAACAGAAACATCAAAGATGTTTTCAATATTAATAACAACCCTAATCTACTTGGAAAAAATTTTATATTAAAAATTAAAAATAATAATGAAAATAAGATAATTAAATACAATTTAAAAGACGAACTTTCTTTTGTATAAAATAATATACTATTCGTCAACTCTCTGAATAGAAAGATCTCTATTCTCTAAACCAATCACCACCCTTTTAGTTCTTAAACCTATATTCTTATTAATTGGAGACATTAATTCTACCTCCTTCATCTTTTTTTGAAACTCAACAGAAAAATTTATCATATAGGATCTTGTTTTCTCGTCTTTAAAATCTTTCAAAAATTCATTATAGCATTCTTGCCGAAAATACTTATTTGAATTATTATATCTAGGAACTACGCGAGAGCTAAATCCGCCCCATTTTTGAGCTTTATCGAATATATATTTTATTTCTTCTTTTGTTAAGTTTAATTCATTTCTTAATTTTTCGATTGCAACTAATAGGTTTTCTTCTTTTTTATTATTATCGATTAGATCTAGTTTAAAATTAAGATTGCATTCTTTTTTTAATTTATCAATATCACGGTAACCTAGAGATAAGAGAGAATCTTCTATTCTCTTTAAAGTTCTTTCTTTTTCTTCATTAGCACTTCTAACGGTTAACCAATATAAATCCTCTAAACTTCTTATTTGTAGTTTTGCATTTATTTCTACAGTTGTATCCTCAAAATCTGACCTCTTATACATTTCTTTAGGTATTCCCTGAGAGCCTCTTTTTAATTTATATACTGGTATATTATATTGTTTTTTATATTCTTCTAAATTAATTTCTTGCTCTTTATTCTCACTTGGAACGGGTTTATCTTTAAAATCTTGAAGATTTTTGCATTTTGTTGTTTGATAATATTTAGCAATTTTATTTACAACACTTGGATCTTGTGGGTTTGTGATAAATTTTTGAACAGTTTCATTGTCCATTTCTGTATTAACAATTAATGAAAATGTTTGACAGGAGACTTGCTCTGCAACTGGTGAAATTGCTTTTGCTCCAAGGTATATGAAATTTCTATCAACAAGTATATTCTTATCATGTTCTTTTCTATAGAAGATATTTGCTTTAAAATCATTAGTGTAAGCTTTTTTATCCTTATATTCGACAATACCTAAATCAAAAAAATTAGAAAATACAATTGCATATCTCTTTCCTGTTTTATCTTTTGCAACGACAATTGATTCTGAATGGATAGTTCTTTTAGTTTTGTCTCCAATGAGGAAGAAATTAATTACAGAGCTTTCACCTGATTTTAAAGCATCGAAAGATTTATCCAATTTAACTCTTAATTCGTCACTATTATCTACAAAAAATAAACCGTGTACATCAGGATCGAAATTAAAGCCAAGTTCTACGTCTGTATTATCTTTTAACTCTATTTCTAAAATTTGATTATTTTTTAAATTATATTTCTCTTTTAATAATTTTTCCATTCCTGCAGATTCTAAAAGAGAATTGTAAATTTGTTTCCCTTCCACGCTCATAATAGGGCTAGGAATTAATATACTTAACGTTTTACCGTCTTTGTCTTTAATATAAGTACAATTTTTGTGAATTTCTGAATCGAGATGCTTTTTCATTTTAGGTGAAATTTCATCTCTTTTAATTTCAATTTCACTCAATGTTTTTTTTTGTTCCATATTTATACAAAATAACTTTAACCATTTTGCAATAAAATGCAAACACAAAATAAAATAAAAAGATTAATTCTTGATAATCTGCCTTTTACCAGTATGATCTGCTTCTGTTAAAATACCTTCTTGCTCCATTTGTTCTATATAATTTGCGGATTTATTATAACCAATTCTAAGTTTTCTTTGTAAGTAACTAATTGATGTTTTCTTTTCATTTACAACTATTTGTTTTGCTCTTTCATATAAATCATCTGAATTAGCATTTGCCTCACTGTATTCTTCTTCCGGGTAGCCATCAAGTAGTAATTCTTCTAAATCTATATAATTTGTTTCATTGTTTTCTCTTAAAAAATTACAAATCTTTTCAATATCAGAATCAGACATAAAAGGCCCGTGAATTCTTGTCATTTTTGTTCCACTTGGCATATAAAGCATATCTCCCTTACCTAAAAGTCGCTCTCCACCCTGCTCTCCTAATATTGTTCTACTATCTATTTTTGAAGTTACTCTGTAGCTAATTCTTGTAGGGAAATTTGCTTTTATGACACCTGTTATAACGTCCACCGAAGGCCTTTGAGTTGCCATAACTAAATGAATTCCAGCAGCTCTTGCCATTTGAGCTAATCTTTGAACTAAAACCTCAAATTCTTTACCTGCAACTAATAAGAGATCTGCCATTTCATCAATAAATATAACTATCCAAGGCATTCTATCGTTATTATTTTGTATTTTTTCATTATAACCTATTAAATTTCTTACACCTAAAGCAGACATTTTTGTGTATCTTTCTTCCATTTCTTTTACCGCCCATTTTAAAGCTAATATTGCTTTTTGTGGCTCTGTTACTACAGGCAAAAGCAAGTGTGGAATATTATTATACATTGAAAACTCTAATCTTTTAGGGTCTATCATGATAAACCTGCATTCAATAGGGGAAAGCTTATAAAGAATTGAGACGATCATGCAATTTATTCCAACTGATTTACCTGAACCAGTAGTCCCCGCAACTAATAAATGAGGCATATCTGTCAAGTCAACAATTATATCTCTTCCAACGGTATCTACTCCTAAAATCACAGGAATATTAGCAATTGAATTCTCATAAACAGAAGATTCTATTCTTTCTCTCATCCCTATAAACATTCTATTTTGGTTTGAAATTTCAAAACCGACAGTGTCTTTTCCTGTAATTAAAAATATTCTAACAGCCTCAACCATTAAAATTCTAGCTATATCATCACTAATTGCTATAATTCTTGAAGACCTAATACCAGCAGAGGGCCGAAATTCATACATTGTAACAACAGGGCCTTGATGATAACCTATAATTTCACCTTTTACTCCGAAATCATTTAAAGCTTGAGCTAATACTTCAATCTGCTTTCTTATAACGATCTCTGAATCTGGTTTTACTCTTGAAATATGATGAGAAATGAAATCCTTTTCTGGTAATTTATAATCTTGAACTGTATTAATCAAATCTTTCTTTTCTTTTGATTTTATTTCAATTTTCTTTTCCGTTCTCTTAATTTTAAATCTCAAAAGAAAGAATAAAATATATTTGAATATAAAGACAAAAATAAGCTTTATAATATTGAAAATATATCTAACAGGGAATATTTTATTGTAAATTAACTTACTTCTCTTTGATTGAGTTTTCTGAATTTCAAAAAACAAAGATAAATAGATGCAAATTAAAAAAGAAAATAAAAAACATAACACTGCAATTAAATTATTAACTCTCTCTAAAATATAATTATAGGTAAATAAACCTAAATATCCCCCTGGGAGAAATTCAAATGTAAACTGATATTTCTTGAATATCAAAGAACTAAATAAACCAGAAGATGTAATTATATTTAAAATAAAGAAATTCACCTTAAAGATTTTGAAATTTGCAACTCTATTATTCTTTGAATTTAAGATTTTTATTAAATAGATTAATAGCAAAAATAAAAATAGAAAAGAAAAACCCAGATATTGCAATATATAATCTGTAATTATAAAAATAAAAGATCCAGCTGGATTAATAACTGAATAATTTCTTTCTGTGTAAATTGCGGAGTCGGCATTTGTATAAAAAAATATTGCAACAGAAATGAAAAATATAAATATAAATATAATAAGTGAAATGAATTTAAGTAAATAATTTTTCATTATTTTATAGGGTTACAATTCTCATCAACGCCAGTTGTGAAATGAAATTCTTGCCAATGCACAACATTATTAGAATCTCTCACTTCTCTTGCTACTTTTTTTACAGGTTGACATTTGCAAGCATATTGAAGAGATGAATCTGGTGAGAGTATAGCAAGTAAAGGCCCTGGATTTCTTGCTATTCCAATTCCTATCGCAAATGTTATCAACATACTAGGTGAAAAACTCCCTTTAAATGCACCGAATGCAGCAACTGAAAGCATTATACCTGCTATAGGTATCATTGCTGTTTGAGCAAAATTTATCGCTTTGCATAATGAAGATGCAACGGCATTATCCTCTGAAAGATTATATATATCTGTAAAAATAGCAGAAGTTTCTTTTTTAAACAATAAAAAGAAGAAGAAAAATAGCATTAATTTAAAATTAAAATTCTTATATAAATAATGCAACATAATGATACAAAAATAAATATAATTTCATTACTTTCATTTTATAATATTTACCTATCATTTTATTCATTTCTAATATCTTTAATATTAATTTTAAACTTATGACAGAGCTTAAAAATATTATATCTAATTTTGGGCTAACGGTAACAGCTAATATCACAAAAAGTGAAGAAATTGAACCAAAATATCTTCTTTTTTTGTCTATATAAAGTAAAGTTATAACCCTTAAAAATATATGAATTAATATCTCGTCTAATTCCATACTATAAGTGAAAAAACCAAACAAGAAAGATATACAAATTCCAAACCAAATAAAATGAATATTCATTTTTCTGTTCTTAATAATCATCATAATACTTAAGAACATATAAGTAGAAAATATAGAACCTAAAAGAAATTCTTCTGTATAAAACAAATATTTTAAAGATAATAGAAATGTTAAGATTGGAATAGATAATTCAATAAATAAATAATAAAGAGGTATTTTCATTTTGCATTGATTATTAAAGCACTCTCCTTTTGTTAAAATAAAACCAATAATCGGTAAAAAATAAGGAAAACATATTTCATTTCTACATTTATTGCATTCTGGTTTATAACCTGGACCTATCTTTCTTCTATAAGGTATTCTATTCCAGAAAGTAGTAGAAACCGCTCCTAAAGACAAACCGTAAATAATAACAAAAATTGAATATATAAAATTTAAATTCTCAAACATTCCTAATCAATTTAGGAATCATATTTATTTAATTTCAAGTATTTTTATATTATTTGTTAATATTTGTATTATCTATCCCCAGAATTTCCAGTGCCGCCAGAATTCTTATTATTTTTGATCTGATTTATTGCTTCTTTGTTCTTTTCAAAATCTTCTTTCTTTTCTGTAATTTCTTTTATTTTATCCTTTATTTCTAAAGCTTTATCTGTAGGTTTTTCATTTATATCATTTATCTCTGTATTATTAATTCCACTTGAAGACATATTCAATCCTTTGGCTTTTAAATTTCCAACTCCTTCTATATCTCTATTTATTATATTTTCTGATTTTAAAGCCTCGAAACCTTCTCTACTTGTTTGTTTTTGAGTACTAGTAGCCTCGAAACCTTCTCTACTTGTTTGTTTTTGAGTACTAGTAGCCTCGGAACCTTCTCTGTTAACAGATGCTTTCATATTATTTAAATTTTCAAAACCATCTCTATTTACAGAAGCTTTTAAATCTCTTAAAACCTCGAAACCTTCTCTGTTTGTTGTTTTTAATTTCCCTAACCTTTCTTCAAATTCTTTTGAATTTAGATATTTTTCTATATCTTTCTCCTTTAATATATCATCAACTCCTGCTTTCTGTAATTTTTCCAATCCTGCTTTAGATTGAAATTCAGTTTCATTTATCTTCTCAAATTTATCAGCAGTAAATCTAGATAATAAGCTCTTACGAGAATAATATTGCTTATGCTCTGATTCTAATAATTTATTAAGATTGCCGATTGATTTTTTATCAAAAGGGTTTCTATTTAATTCTTCTATTGTTTTATTTATCCCTTTTATAGATTTCATGTTACCTGTTTTTGCATTCTCGGTCAAAATCTTTAACATTGATTTCTTTTGTTTTTCACTTAAACCTTTCAATTTAGATATGTTATTTTTTATTTTCTCTAATTCTTTTTTGTCTAATTTAGATATCTTATTTAAAGGCTCTACTGCTCTTGTTGTTAATCTATTTTGAAAATCCTCAAATATTCCTTCTGCGACATTTGTAAATGAAGTAAAAGCAGAATTTGCATTTTGCATATTTACTCCCAGCCCTCCTGACCCTACTAAACTTGTTGCAATTTCATTCGAGATTTTAACAGCATTTTGAAGAAAACCTGATGCCTGCCAAAATAAAAATATTTTCAATATAACATAAGTAGGAGCAAGGCTTTCGCTAACCTTCCAACTTTTAATATCCATTAAATGAGATGAACCTAAAGATATTGATATTATTGTATCCCAACAGACTTCAACTTCAAGAATATCTAATAATTGCTTCATAACTATACCAAAAAGTAAGCCAAATATTGCAAGAGATAAAGATAGATTTAGAAATTCCTTTTTCATAGTTTCTATCCAATTTCTAAATGCTCCAGACCGAAATTCCAATATACTAACAAGAGCATATACTGGTGCCATTGTAACCATTCCCCCGACATTCAAAAGTGTAATACTTAAAAACATAACATTTCCTATGATAACTTTTAGAACTTGCCACAAAGATATACATAAAAAAGGGAAAATAATAAAATAAATAACAACATTTCCAGAAGTTAATGATATTGCCATTATTTTAGAAATAAATTCTTTTGAAAGTATAATATTTATAACTTGATTGTAAAATTGTAAAGTTCCGCTACCAGAAGAAACAACAGAAGTTCCCCATAACCCTGAAACTGCTTCTAAAAATATAGCAGATAAATTCATAATGCCATTTATTAAGAATGGTAGTAAAATCTCATCAAATAATTCATAATGATTTGGATCTAGAGCCCACATCAATATAAAAAATTTTACTAATCTTTTTCTTATATCTTGTCCGTCTATTTGCGTTAAACCGAATAATATTGTATAAGCATAATGTAAAACCGCTATTATAACGAAGATAATCTTCACTTGATTGAAAGCATAATTCTTTAATATTGCGCTCCTCATTTGTATAAAGAAACCATTCTCCATATCATCTATTCTAAAAAAATTAGACTGATTTGCGTACACATTAACAAGTTTTAAGTTTCTGCTTGAGTACACATCTTTGTTTTTTAAATCATTTAAAATTAACACTCTGTTATTATTTGATAATGTATAAGAAAATCTACTATAGCTTGTATCTTTCTTGTTAGAATTGATATCTCTTATAAACACAAAAGCTCCATTATTGCTATTTTTTAAACTTGATATAAATATATCTTCATTTTTATTTCTCACATAAACAGATTGCGAAAACGTAAAAGTTGTTTTTCCTGGCTGATAATCAACTTTAACATCTCTGATTAAATCAAAATTATCAGTTTGTTGCCCCCAAAAAGGAGTTAATATCGCATACAATAAATCTTGAAGGAAGCCTAATTTACTTGTCATAGCTGGATTTTGAGCTCCATTTAAAAATATTAAAGATAAATCTCCTTCAAGATTCTCATAGTTTGTAGTAGAATATTTGAAATATATTTTTTGATTTCCGGCCGGGGAACAGACTTCACTTGGAAATTTAGATAAAGCATTTCCACCTGTGTAATCAGTTGGGCAAACTGCATTTTCTGTGTTATAATTCCAAAGATCAGTTTTCATTCTGTAACAAATTCCGTCTACTAACTCTGTATTAATTGGATCGGAATCACATTCTGCGTTATTAACTTTTATATGCCTCGTGAATTGATATTTTGTTTTATAATCTGAATTAGTAGCTAAAGTCATAGGCATTCTATTATCTCTTATATCGTTCATTAAACTTTCTTTCTTTTGGAAATCATAAACCTTCAAAGGAAGAGTAAAATGCATAGGCAATAACATCGGGCTATTTTCCATTAAAGAATAGCCAAATTTACAAATTTCTTGATTTGCTGAATTTATATAACATTGCTGTTTAATTTTAGCTACAAGCGGGTTCACAATATGATATGCGTAATTTATTTCCTCTCCATTTAGAGTGAAATCTCCAATTTTTATATAAGCCCCGTAACCGTTATCTAGATAGCAAGAATCTTGAATTTTATTATCTTTTGAAACTTCATCTGCCGTACAATTAAAACCTAAAATACAATCCGACATAGCATTATCAGATAATTGATAATAAGAAAAAGGATACCTTCTTAATGGATTTGTAGAATCTAAAATATAATCAGGGTTATTTTGTATAAGACTCAAACTATAATAATTTGCAGACGATATAGTTCTTAGAAAGTCTGGGGGGTCCGTGTTTAAATTGCAAGGCACATAATCATTTACAATTTGAGGAATTAAATAAGTGAAATCATCAAGAGAAGAATAGCTGTATTTGTACCTTATTGCTTTTGTTTGTTTTGTTCCGTCTTTTCCCCAAGGGAATGCCCTGCCATAGACTAAAATCTCTAGATTCTCCCCAGTCGTTAGAAAACCAGTATCAATCCAAGATGAATATTGACCAGAATTAGTATATTTTTTCTCTGTAGTATTATTGATATAATTTATCGTAGATAAATCTATATCATATCTCAATAAATTACCAAAATCATTCTTCGGAATACATCTATAGGCCCAAGAATCAGGATTACCAGAACTTCCTAAAGCGCCAAGAAGATAAATTATTAATATAACTAAAGCAGCAGTGAACCAAAGGAATAATGTTGTAGTATATTTAAATAAAGCATCTTTTATTACTTCAAGCATTATTTTCTAAATCTTGAAAATTTATTCTTTATCAAATAAAGAAATGAGAAAATAGAATTCAAAAAATAAACTGCTAAATAAATAAAAAATGAAACAAAACACATTAATAAAAATCCGTATTCTGTATATAAATATATATAAGAATTTTCCATTGTTAAATTTATTTTAAAAACAAAAGATAAAGATATTAAAATTAAGAAAATTATTATTTTAAGAGAAATTTTCGTCATATTTCCTTTATAAATTTCTTGACTAATTTATTAAAGTCAATATCTTAATTAAAAAAAATAATGTCATTTCAAATTTTCCTAGAATTAAAAAAATCTTTAATTGAAAATAAAATCATTTTAACTCAATCTGATACAGTTCCAGCTTTAATAACGAGAGCTTCAAATAAATCAGGCATCGAAAGAATTTACGAAATTAAAAAAAGAAATAAAAGCTCTAAAATTGCAATTTTTGTTGCAAATCTTAAAATGGCAAAAAAATTTGCAATTTTTAATGAAAGAGAGGTTGATTTATTTAACAATTACTTACCGGGCTATTATACTTTAATCATGAACGCAAACACAAATATTCCAATCAACAAAAATCTTATTTCAATTGGTGAAAATAAAATAGAGAGAATAGCAATTAGAATGCCTCAAGTCTATCATCTTTTAAAAATTATTGAAGAAATTGATGAACCAATTATTGCAACCTCTGCAAATATATCAGGTCAGATAACTCCAAAAAACTTAAAAGAAGTTGATATTGAAATATCTAACTCTGTTGATATTATTCTAGATCTAAAAATAAAAGAATTAGGAAAGAGCTCTACAATTATAGATATATCTAATAATACTTTTCAAGTAATAAGAGATTAATTGTCTCTAAAAATTACATTAACAGAAACATCTTGAGTTCTTATTTTATAAAGGACAAAATAATTAAGTTGCAATTTACAAAAATCGCTCTAATGTTATATATGGCTTTCTTAAAACATAGAAAAATTGTCAAAATCACATTACTCTGGATATCAAGTCTTTCTGTTTTATGTAGCGGTGTAGTTTCTCCTGCTTTACCTAAAATCGCTGAGGCATTTCACAATATCGAAGATATAAAATTTAAAGTGAAAATGATGGTAGTTCTTCCAAATTTATTTATAGGTTTCTCCGCTCCTTTTTTTGGTTATATAGCAACTAAAATTTCAAAGAAACTAATACTAATTTTCGCTTTAATACTATATGCTATAAGTGGTACGGCAGGTTTTTATTTAGAAGATATACAAAATATAATGTATTCAAGAATTATGCTAGGAGTTTCAATTTCTGCTTTAATGACAGTTGCAACTTCAACTATAGCAGAATATTTCGTAGAAGAACAAGAAAGAAATACTGTTATAGCGTTTCAAACTACTATGCTCTCAATATCAAGTATAATTTACGGTCAATTAGGAGGTTTTATAGCTGACATAAACTGGAAATATATATTTCTATTGTATGGAAATTCAATATTAATCCTTCCTTTTGTAATTTTCTTTCTTTCAAAAAGAGAAAATAGAACACTAAATATTCAAGAGAATCAAGAACAAAGAAGAGATAGCGACAAATTAAGAGTTTCAGCTCAAAATGTATATGGAATATTGTTAGTTTGTATTTCAAATTGGCTAATTATGATAATGTTTTACACTGTAAGATTGCAATTGCCATTTGTTATAAAAACATTATTCCCAAACGGTACTTCAACAGCTACCGCTTTTGTTTTCAATTTTGAAGTTTTATTAGCTGCAATTATATCAGCTAAGTATAAAAGATTTAAAAAAAATAGAGACTTCGCCGTAATAACAAGTATGTCTTTTTTGTTTATAGCTTCTTCGTTTTTATTGATTGCGTTATCAAAAACTTATCTTTCTTTAATCATATCTATGATTATATACGGAACAGGAATGGGCTTTGTTATGCCAAATAGTACACTTTGGATAATTTCTTTGATAAAATCTAAAGATAAATCTTTCTTTTTAGGTATATTTACAATGTCAACATATATGGGGAAATTCCTCTCTCCGATCATCCTAGAGCCTATTATTAAAACACTAGGAATACAAAAAGCATTCATAATAGAAGGTATATTTTGTGTTTTTATTGCAATACTTTCAATTTATATAAACGACTATTTTAAAAGAGTGAATCTAATTAAATTCAAAGAAAGAATCAGAATAAGAAGAATTCATTTTAGAAAATATAAATAATAGTTCTGTTTCTTAAATTCCTTATTTGTTTTATCTAACTTCTATTAAATGCTGTGATATATTTTTTGTTAATATTGTTGTTTCTATTGACATTTATTTTTTTAATATATTTACTATTCTCAATAATAGAAAATGCCTAATACAAGTTCTGCTAAAAAATACGAAAAAGTTAACGAAAAAAACAGATTAAGAAACAGAGCTATAGTTTCTCCTATAAGAAAATTAAGATCAAAATTAATAGAAAAAATAGAGAAATCTCAAGATAAAGATGAAGTTCAATCTTTGCTTCTGTCTTATGAAAAAAAAGTAAATTCAAAAAAAAATAAAGATATACTTGGTAAAAAAAAAATTCAAAGACAATTTTCTAGAGTGAAACTCAAATTTGATAAAAAATTTGAACCAGTCAAAAATTAATATATTTCATGGACCCTCATAGTATAAGTGCATTTTCAACATTCACGATACTTATTATACTTTTATCTTTATCTTTCTTCTTTTCCTTGTCCGAAGTTGCATTTATGTCTGCTTCAAAAGAGAGAATATATAAATTAAAATTAGACGGCTTAAAAGATGCCCTTCTGGCATATGAATTACTTGAAAAAAAAGAAAAAATAGTTTCATCTTGTAGCTTGGCGGATCATATTATTAATATATCCGCATCTTCTATAATGACAATATTTTTAATGAGATTCGAAATCATCAATTCTAACCATATTCTTCTTTTCTCGTCAAGTATTATTATGTCTATTTTTATATTCATTTTTACAGAATCTATACCAAAAATATTAGCAATAAGAAAAGCAGATAATATTGTTTTGCAATTTTCTGGCCTTATAAATATCTTAACAAAATTAATTTACCCTCTCTTTTTCTTTATAAATAAAACAAATGAAGCCATTCTTAATGTTTTGAAAATAGAAAAAGAAACAAATGATTCTCTTGAAGCTAATCAATCTATTTTAGGTACAGTTGAAATGTATCATAAAAAAGGTGCAATAATAGATGAATACAGAGATATGTTAAGCTCGATATTAAGTTTAGATAAATACGATATCTCTCATGTTATGACTCATAAATCAGACACTTACAGCTTAAGCGTAAATGATTCTTGTGATGAGATGTTTGAGAAAATAATAAACAGTAAATATAGCAAGATTCCAGTTTTTGATAATAAATACGAAGAGGTATTAGGAATATTAAAAGTTGTAGATTTTCTACGTGGCGTTCAAAAAGGAACAATAAAAAAGGATGAAATAATAAATAAATACGATCTTAAATCTGTTATGATCAAACCTTATTTTATACCAGAAGGAGCAAGTTTAAAAAGTCAATTACCTAAATTCAAAGACAACGGAAGCAATATGGGAATTGTTATTGATGAATACGGTAGCGTCATAGGTTTTGTAACGATAGAAGATATATTAGAGCATATAGTTGGAGATATCAAAGATTCAAACGACTCTGAAACTATGATAATAAAAGTATCCGATCAAATTTTTATTTTAGATGGAGATTTGCCATTAATAGAATTAAACGAAGAAGCTAATCTAAATTTTACAGATACTCAATTTTCAACAGTTTCAGGTTTAATAACAAACCATATAGAAAGAATACCAGCACAAGGAGAGGAGTTTGAAATATCTGGATCTTTATTTAAAGTAATTGAAATAAATAAGAATAGAATTGAAAAAGTCAAATTAACAAAACTACAATCAAAAAATGAACTTCAATCTAATTAAAATAAGAGAATATTTTATAAATATTCTAATCTTTATTTTTATTGCCTTCTCATTTTTAACTCTAATCTCAAATACAATATCAGATAAACATCTGTTTTCTTTAATGCCAAAATTAAATTTCGGTCTTGATATATCTGGAGGAACTAGGATTACCGTAAAGACTGATTTTTATGCATTTTACAAGGAAAAATATGAAAATAAAAAAGAAGAGTTAGAAAAATTACTTTGGAAAGAAGATATTGAATTTCAGGAATTAAATTTAAACCAAAATGGCATTTCTTTACAATTTAAAAATGAGAAAGATATTAATAATTTTAAAAAAATAAAAATAGAGCAAATTGACAAAGATTTGAATTTTAGATGTGAGCAGAATTTAACTTGCAATCTTTCTTATCAGAACAAAGATCAGAAAGAAAAAGATATAATTTCAAGATTAATTCCAATTTTATTGAAAAGAATAGACAATCTTGGCCTTCGAGACATTTCAATTGTTAGATACGACAAAGATAAAATTATTGTATCAATACCAAAGGATTTAGATATTGAAAAAATAAAAAATATCATCACAAAAACAGCAAAATTAACATTCCATTTAGTAAAAGATAATTATAAGGAAGATTCCGAGACAATCTTTTTGAAAATGAAAGAAAAAGAAGACTTTACTATACCTTTAATAAAAAAGTCTGTTATGTCCGGTAATTTAATAGAAGACGCAAGACCAGTTTCAGATGAAAATGGAAATTCTGTCTTCTTTCAATTAAATAATACAGGGAAGAAGATATTTTCAGAGATTACATCCAAAAACAAAGGGAAGCATCTTGCAATTGTAATGGACGGAAAGATATTTTCAGCACCTATGATAAATAGCACAATAAATAACGGGAGCTGTATAATAAGCGGTAAATTTTCACCTGAAGAAACGACAGAGTTAGCAATTCTATTAAAAAGTGGTTCAATAGAAACTGATTTAAAGATAATAGAAGAAAAAGAAATAAGTTATAATATATCTGAATCTCTAAAGAATTCAATATATTTATCTATAATTTCTGCATTTTTTATTATCTCATTTGTAATGTTATTTAGGTATAAATTTTTTGGAGTTATATCTATATTATGTTTATTTGTAAATATTATTTGCACTATATTCATAACAGCTTTATTTAAAATAACAGTTTCAATTCCTGGTCTGATAAGCTTTGTTTTAATGTTAGGAATAGTAATTGATGCAAATATATTAACTTTTGAAAAAATAAAAGAATTCAAAACATTAAAATTAGATAGAATATTATTAAAAAAAAGTTTCAACGAAGTCAATTCAACAATATTAGATTCAAACTTGACAACTATATTTGCGAGCGTAGCGCTAATTGTAAATGGATTTGGATTTGTAAAGAGTTTTGGAATTTTATTAATAATAGGAATTATTAATTCATTTTTTACAAATGTATATTTGACAAAAAAAATTATTCTATATATAGAAAATACAAGATTGAGAAAATTTATATATGCAGTTTGAAATTAAAAATACAAAAGATGAGATGGAGAAATCTTTCAATTTTTACATTGAGAGATTAGACGGTGTTGTTGTTTCTAAAGTGAGACCTTCTTTCTTGGACAGGGTAGAAGTGGATTGCTACGGATCAAAAATGAAGATCAAGCAAACTGCTATGATTAATATTGTGGATAATTTTAATCTAGCGATCATTCTTTTTGATAAATCAAACGAAAAAGCAACTATAAAAGCAATACAAGAAAGCAATTTGAATGTAAGTTGCAACCAGAGAAATGAATCAATTATCATAACTTTACCACCAGTAACAGAACAAAGAAGAAAAGAAATGGCAAAAATTATGAAAGAATATGCAGAAGAAACAAAGATTTCGATTAGATCTATAAGAAGAGATGATATGAAAAAGATTGAAAAAGGAGAACTATCTCAAGATATAAAAAAGAATTATGAAAAACAAATACAAGATGTAACTGATTTTTATATTAAAAAAATAGATGATTTAACAAAATTAAAAGAACAGGAAATCTTAAAATTCTAAATGTTTTTCTTATCCACAAAAGACACAAGAGAGGCTGTAAATTCTGAAAAAGCTCTAATTTATTCTACCCAATCTAACAGTGCTGGGTTATTCTTTCCAAAAAACCTGTTGAAATTCCAGAAAGATGATATTTTAAGTAAAACAGAAATTGAAATTTTTATAGATGTATTTTCATTTTTTCTAGGCGATCTATTCTCCAAAACTGAACTTACGAATGTATATGAAAAAATTACTTCTAAATTTAAAAATAATCAATTTTTCAAACTTAAAAAAATTCTAAATTTTGAATTATGTTCTCTGACAGAAGGGCAAAGCTCTTCTTTTAAAGATATACCTTATATTATAATATCTGAATTCTTATCTTTATATCAAGTAAAATATAATAAACAGATAAATCTTTTACATATAGGAGATTTATTGGATTTAGAAGCCTTTAGTAAAGCCACAAAAGATAAAGGATTCAAGAGGATTTTCTTATTTAATGAGATAGATTCTGAATATGCAGAATTTACTCTAAACAAATTAGAAGATAAAGATATAAACATAAGAAAAATAGAAACAAGTAATGAAAAATTCTATCTAATAAAGAAAGATATTTATTTTCAAAAATTTCTAAATGAATCTTGTCAATTTTCAATAATAGATGATTTTAATTTTTTCAATTCTTTAGGTTATTTTTTTATTTTTATTTTAATATACAAAAAATATAACAGAGAATTAAGTTTTTCATTTTCAGATAATAACAATACAATGCTTTTAGCGTCTTATTTATTAAAAAATAGCAACCTTGAAATAGATAAAACAATTCTAGTAAATTATAAAAATGATTTATTTAAAAATCTACTTCAAAAGTCAAGACTAAGAAAAGATAACACATCTATTAAAGAAGAGGAATTTTCTATATTTTCTAGGAATAAAAATTCAATCAATCTAGAAAGAATACTTTATTTATGTTATAATTTAAATTCAACATCTTTAAATAGGTCATTTTCTTTTTTTGAAAAAGGAGAGGAAGCTGTAATAAGTATGGATATTTTAAATAAACTTAAGAATTTCATATTACCAGTCAATCTTGAAGATTCTTCGGATTTATTTCAACAAATATTATCTTTTATTAAGAATGAGAATGTATACATAGATCAATATAGTGCTATGTCTATAATAGGGCAGATCTCATCAAATCTTGATTTTAATCAAAATGATCTGATAGTAAATTTTGAACTTTACAACTCTAAATTCTTTGTAAATTTTATCTCAAGATTAATAGGTTTTAAATTAGATTTAGATGTCCCTTGGAATAAAACTTCAGATAAAAAAAAAGAAAAAGAAGACTTAAAATATAATATCTTGAACGGAAATCTTGAATCTATATCAGATTATATATTAAATACCTTTTCTGTGCATAATTTATAGACTTAAACTCTTTAGAAGAATTATTTTAATTTAAGATTATAGAAAGTCTAATGCTATTTCTCTACAATTCATAATTAAAATCGACTTCATTTCTATTTTTTTATGAAAAATCTAATATTTCTAAACCAAGTAACACAAGAATCAAAACAACCTACACCTGCATTTGAAGCATTCTGTTGTCTATCTTCTCTGTTTATATTTATAAACCTGCATTTGAAAGTGGTTTTCTACTTATAGTGTTGCTTCAGAGATATTCATATTTGCTTCAGGGATATGAATATCGTTATTTTCTACTTCTACTCTTCCTTTAAGATTATTGTTTAACTTCTTCTTTTACAATCAATTGTATTTGTTTTTTTAATTCAGTTTTAATATAATTTACTCCCCCAAGTCTAATATACGATAGTAAAAATGCAATAAAAACAACAAAAACTTGTGGACTTTTCATACAGCTCCAGAACCATCCGTCTTTCTTTAAATATTTATCTTTAAAAATTTTAAAGCCATTTCGTTCTAACTCGGCTATATTTTTAAATGTTTGTTTATATTCATCTGGAACTTGAAGATTTCTTCTTTTGTTGTTTTTCTCATTTGCTATTTCTACATTTTCATTTGTTTTATTGTCATCTGTCGGAGATGATTTATTAACTATCTCAGACATATTTTATTTTAGAAGTTCATTAATCTTCTCTTCAGATTCTTGAAATGGGTTTTTTCCAAAATATCATTTAAATCATCATCTTTTTCAATATTAAAATTTAAATTTGTCTTTATATATAAGCCTTTTTACTCCTTAAATTTACCATCTGCGATTTGTATTGTTAATGTATTAGATTATAACTTGTAAGTTAAAATACAACTCATTGAGTTTATGTTATCCAGAATTATATCTTTTAAGATATATTTTTTTAACTAACACTAGGGCTGGGTGCAAAGCATTCATAATTATATCCTATTGCCACAATTTTATCTGATAATCTAAAATGTGATATGATATTTTTTATAATTTTTATAATTTTTATAATTTTTTCACTATATTCAGATGTATTATGTTTTATCGAAAATCTATAAGGTGGATATTTTTCTAACGAGAAAACAATATTACCGAATATAAAAGAATCATTTCATATTTAGGTTCTTCTGTAATTTTATCTATATCTAAATTAATTAAAATATTTTTTAATACAAATGGATTAAAAATGTATTCAAAAAAAACCTATTTTCTTTCTCAGTAAAAATAAATCCTTCTTTTTTGTTATTAAAAAATTTATCTATCAATATAATTGATTGAGATGTAACTTGTTTTTCATTCATATCTAAAAACTTCTTTTTAAAAAAACTTAAACATATCTTTTTTAATTATCAGCATATTCTTTAAACTTGTGTATAATTACCAAAATTCCTTGGTGAAGAACTGATTGAGATTTTACAAGAATTAAAGAAATACCAAGAAAATTTAAAAATAAACTCAATTTATGTTTTTCATAGCAAAACCTCAAAAAGTGGACAACTTGAGGAACCAAAATCCCCTTGAGAAAGAATTTTAATAAAAGCAAATATTAAAAACTTAAGAATTCAAGACTCAAGAAGAACACTAGGAAGCCGCCAAGCAATGAGTGGCTCGAATTTGCAAATAATAGGTAAATCATTAGGGCATAAAAGTATTCAAACAACTCAAATTTATTCAAGGAAATCTAGACTCAACCAAAGATTCAATTGAAAAAGCAATAGATAAGATTTTAGAATCTAAAAATAAATCTAACTAATTGTTGATTAATAACTTTAATTATTAATTATGTTTTATGAAGTTTATATTGTTATTCTTCATTATTTTTAATTTAAAAACTTATTCTTTAACTCAAAAAGAAGCTCTTGAGCAAGTAAAAGGAATGGACGAAAGGGAGTATGTTGAGAGGAGCTTGAAGACGATATTGTATATAGAAGATAAATTTTATAAAGGAAATGATAGTTTTTTACCAGTGGAATTGTTTTTAAATTATAATATGAATACTCTTTGGGAAAAAATTGAAGAAAGAAATGAAGATTATGATAATGAAGAAAAGTATAAAAAATTTTTCTTTGAAGTTTATTCAAAAATATACACAGAAGAACTATTACAACAAAAAGCTAATACATATATATACAGAAAGAAACCAAAAGACGGTAAATTTATGTACGAAAAAGAGGAACTTTGCAAGAAAATCTTAAAATATAGTCCTATCCCAAGTATTCAGGATTGCAGCAAAAGGGGTTATGAAGATTCAAAGACCAAAACCCTGTATCTAAAAGATAATTTTGCAATTATAAGACTTGAATACATTAAAAACCCTAAATACTTTGGGCATTTTACATTAAAAAAAGAAAATGGCATTTGGAAATTAGATGGAATAAAATGCGGAGGAATAAAAGAATGCGAATACTACCAATCATCACTTCGATAAATAACATAACTCGGCGCATTATTTCTTGCAGGCCCGCCCCAGGCATCTCTTTGTTTAAAATCCGAAATCCACTGCTCTCCGCTGTACATCGCCATATGCCCACTTTTATGACCTAGTGAACCTTGAAATACAATAACATCTCCCTTTCTAGGTTCGTAATCTTTTGAAAATTCACCCGTTCCTCTTTTTTTATTTGCCTCGCCATCTTCATCTTTATGTTCATAATTTAAAACTTCTTCAAAACCTACTTCTTCAAGTTTTTCACCGTAATCTTTCGCATGCTCTGTATTTTCAATCTCAAATCCAGCTTTATTTATTGCCTCTCTTGTGTATTTTGCACATTGACCGCTAGGCTCGTCTCTTTTTTTTATTTTAGAATCAATTTTTCCTTCTTCATTAACTCCAAAAAACACATTCTCTCTCAAAACATCCAACCCTTCCTCCTTATCTTTCAATTCA
>JAVKNF010000032.1:0-31978 GCA_031537795.1 Candidatus Deianiraeaceae bacterium
AATTTTTTAGAGGGAGGAGATATAGATTTATTTACCTTTAATTGATATTTTTCGAACAACAAAGAAGATTTTAAATTATTTTAGAGAGGGAGATTATCGTGTTTTCTATTTTTTGGCGTAGATTTATTTTTTAATAAATTTTGTTGCAAACGGGAGGCGAAAAAGATAATTTAATAATATAGAATTCTGTTGATAAGAAAAGGAAAAAGGGAGAGTATATTTTTATTGTAAAGCAAAGGTTAGATCATAGAAAATAATTAGTATTTGAAATTAATAAAATAGACATGTTAATCATTCTATGATAAAAAACTTATTGTTTAAGTTTGTAAATATTATTTTAATTCTAACATTATTGACAACTTACAATACAAATAATATTTATGCTGCTGATATTGGAAGTTTTCTTGCTTCTTTTGGTAGCGATCCACCAGATAGAAATTCACTTCAAGCCTTTCTAGAAGATAATATTCGATGTTCTGAATTCAAAGGTGAATATATGATTGCAATGGCTCCAATGGGCCTTGTAAGTAGTGTAACTACTACATTATACGGTATGCAAGCTATATCCAAAGCATTAATGGAAAGTAAAATAACATCACTTTATGTTTGCGGTAAGAATATTATAAATTTTAAAAGCCAATGGATATCTGCAATGGTAGCATACAACATAAGGAAGAAGATAACTGGAGATGATGTTTTTTCTGAAACAGTAAAAACTTTTCTTCTTATTGCTATGGTTTCATTAATTACAAGTGCTTGTTTAACTTTACTGATAAACGGGCTAGTTGCAAGATTAGAAATTATAGATGTAGCTGAAATATGTTTATCTGACGAAAATCACCCATTTCCTTATACAGAAGATCAAATAAGAAGGCTTCTTGTGTTGAGTAACGAAGAAATTACACCAGAGAACATAGCTGATAAAAAAAATAAATTATGTGTAAAATTTGGCAATAATATCTTTTGGTTAGCAAACGGTGAATGCACTCAAGATTTTGATCACCCTATATGTGCTCAGAATATTAGAGGTTATGATAGAGTTTTATATGCTTTTACACCGAAAGCATGTCCTTGTATAATGAATTTACAAGGCGGTATAACTTATATGCCTGATTTCAGAAGAAATTCAGATGGGACTTTAGCTTTAGACGAAGATGGCAAACCACAATTAACAATGGACGCAAATCTATATAAAACTAGATTTCTTAAAAATGCTAGAGTTTTAGGTTCCCCGAATTCTGTTTTTACGCCTCCAGATAAAAGAGCAGGTATAATTGATTCAAGTTGCTATTGGGGGAATGGAGCAAGTAAAAGACAATTTAGTATATCAGGTAAAATAGTTCAATGTATATATAATACTGCTAGGAACATCTTTGAAAAGCCAATATTTGGCGAGGTTAATTCATCTCAAAATTATTACATAGGAAAGAATAATTATGATTATGACATAAATTTAGTAGATAAAAAAATACAGAATATAAATAATATAATAACGCCAAATACAACATTTGCACAATTAACAACAGCTCAACGAAATCAAGTAAGAATAGCAATAGATGAATTACTTAATATGAAAGTTAGTAACCCTTGCTTTCAATGCGGTAAAACTAGTAGTATTGCAATGAACACAATAAGTTTTTTAGAAAAATACAAATCTTCAATATGCAGCGCGACAATTGCTTGTTGCCAAACAGGTATAGATAGCTATTCTCAAAGTTTATTTAATCAATGCTATGTGAATCAAATTAGTTCATTGTTCTCAAACACTGGTAGAATTTCAATAGAATTATTACAAAACATACAGACTATCGGGGCAAATACAATAAATATAATAGACCTTTTAATGGATTTAAAGCAGAATATAACAATAAAAAGAGATAAAGAGATGCATATACAAGATTCATATAATATTTCCAATTCTCAAAAAGGAGAAATATTAACATACACTATGTTTGATAAATTCAATAATCAAATAAAATTCCTAGCAATTATATTGATAACTCTTTGGATGTTTTTAATAGGTTTTAGGATCTTATTTAAAGAGATATCTTTGAGTTTAGATGTGATACAAGGCTTGGTTTTTAATTTTCTTATAGTTTATTTTTTAATATTTAGTAACATCTGGAAAGATTTTCTGTTTAGATCTATTTTGAATATATCACAAGGAATAGGTATATTTGCAATGGATATTACAGCATTCGACAACCCTTTAAAGGATAAAGTCTGTAATTACGGGGTGTATATTAGAAGCCCTGACACCGAGAATCTTACCGCGCCAAATGGCACACAATACATCAATTTAACTTGCCCTACAAAAGCAAACGCAACATATCAATTGAATTGTTATAAATACGGGAACTATAAAAATTGCATATGGGGAGACTGCCAAATAAACGAACCTTATATTCCAAATCTAGCATACGAAGAGCCGTATTTTCCGGTTCAATATTATAATACAACTTTAGGAAGTGAAGGGTGGATTACAATACCTATGTACTGTGCTAACCTTGACGGTAACGGTGTTTCTCCTGCCGAAATTATCTTAAATAAACAAGTTGGAGAAAATGTTTTTTATTGCCCAGATAGCTCTAAAATTTTAGATCAAGGATACAGAATAGATGAATTAAAAAAATTAGGATTATTGAAAAATACAGCAAATAGTTCAAATGTCTATAATACCGCAATTAGAAGCACGGATCAAATTGGGAATATATATGAATTACCTATAATTATATCCAGCGATCAATCTGATATTATGAAAAGATTTGTGAATAGAGATAATATAGAACAAGAAAGAAAAGCAATTAATAGAAATAGACCTTATGAAAAGACAAAGATTGAAAATGTAGTCCGAGATAATTCTTACATGCAATTCTTTGACTCTTTAGATTGTAGGATTTTCAGATATATATCTATGGGGTTTGGGGGTATGAAAAGCCCTGGAAATGCAGATTTTGATACATCTAATATAGATTCTGATGGTTTAATTTCAGCTATAAGATATATCTTTTTTGCTTTCCCTTTAGGAATTATAATAGCTTTATTGATGTTATTTATTGGATTCTCTTTACTTATGATTACCCTGAAAACAGTTCAAAGTTATATAGTTGGTATATTTGGGTTAGTTTTTTATGTTTACGTATCTCCTATCTTTTTCGCTATTAGTTTGTTTGAATCGAAGAAAAAAGCAAGAGACAATATAATTTCTAAAATTACACAGTATGCTGTCTCCGCACCTTTATCTTTTTTAAGTATAGGGCTTTACACAGTAATTATAGACCTAGCAATTTTCGGAAACCCCACAAGATACAGTGAGTTATTCGCTTCGAACGGTTCTATACTAGATAATTGCTATCAAAATTCACCAAATGATGCTCCGACGGCCTGTTTAGCTAATAAAATATCAAAACAAGCAGATTTAAGCGGAATGATTCAAAATATTCTCATAATTTTAGCTTTAACAGTGGCAGGAAGTATGTTAGATTCTGGCACAATAGGCTTTGCGATAGGCGCAGCAACAGCTTCGGCAATTAACGTCGCAGAAAATATATCAGTACTTCTCCCTTTTATATTAAAATTGGCATTTAGTATTATTGTTATATTAACTGGTTCTATGTTTTTAGATTCATTTGATTCAGCGGTAAGAGGTGCAGTTGGAGGAAATGCAGATTTATCAATGGGAACACCTCTAGATGGTAAATTTTCAGATATTTCAGGAGGTAGCTTGGTTTCAAGTGGAATAAAATCCGCAGCTGGAATGATAGGAAGTGTGCCAGGTAAAATAATGGATAAAATAAAAGGATAATTTTCTAGATTAAACCTGATTTAAAAGAACAAATTATTCTTTAAAACATATTATAAGAATTCAGGTCACCGTGAAAACTTCTATTTAAAACATTTTTACATTTTTGTGTTTTCATCATTAGTATTTCAACTGCAAGTGGTTCTTTTTTACATATATAAACTCCTATTAGATGTATCAATACTCCCGCTACAAAAGATTTAAAATCCGAAGTTATAGTAAAAGCTATAGTGCAAATAAAAAAATTTAATGCAAAAAAATTATAAGTTACTCCCGCTATTAAAGCTGGTCTAGTAAGACCTAAAAATAAAGGATCTAAACCTAAAACACCACCTGACATAATTTATTAAAAATCATAAACACAAAATAAATTATAACTTAAAAAAAATTTATTTCAAGTAGAATTTGAGAAATAATATATAAAATAAAGAATTAATAAAAAAATAAAAGAAAATTTGCAAATAAAAAAAAATAGATAGTAAATTTTTTACTTATTTTTTTTAAATTTTCTTATTTTCGGTGACCAATTGTCGCTAAATCAAAAAAATTATGAATACAAATATATTACAGCAGGAAGACTGCCAAGATGTTCTTTCTTTTTTAAAGAATGAAATCGAAAAAAAGATAGGAAAAAGAGAATTTATAAAAATTTTCTCAAAATGTGAAATTACAGTTGGGAATTTTGTTTTTAATTTTGTTTTTGAAAATTTACAACTAGCTGAAATTTTCAAACAAAAATACATAAATTCAGTCGATTTTATATTTTCGAAAACTTGGGATTCGATTGACATAGAAATAAGAACTTTTTATAAAAATGAAAAAAGGGAGGTTATTTTGCTTGATAGGGAATTTGTTGAGGATCTTCATTCAAATACTGTTAATATATCGGAATTTAACTCTTCTTTTAATTTTGAAAATTTTTTAGAAGACGAGACAAATAAACATAGCTCTATTTTAATGAAATCTATATCTTGTTATACTCATGAAGATATTTTAGAAGAGGGTTTTGCATTTTTTTTAACAGGAGAAGAGGGCACAGGTAAAACTCATTTAATGCAGAGTGCCAGAAACTATTACGCGAAACACGGAGGTTCTGTTCTTTATATAAAAGGAAGGGAATTTTTAGCTAATTATATAGAAGACGCTTCCAAGAAAAATATAGGGAATTTCTTTAATAAAATGAATAATTTTGAAGTTCTATTAATAGATGAAATAGATATATTAATTGGTAAAAAAAGCACTACAAATACTCTGATAAAAATTATAAAACACTATATAGATTCTAATAGATATATTGTTTGTTCTTCTAGATTTAATTTTAAAGATATAGAATCAAGGGACGAAAGATTTAAAGATTTATTAAATAATAAAATAGAATCAAAAATACAAAAACCAATTTTAGAGTTAAAAAAACAAATTATAAATAAAGAAATACTTGAACAAAATATTCAAATTCCTATGCATATCTCAACTTTGATAGCTTCAACAGATATAGGAAATATAAAAGCCGCAAAGAATAATCTTAATAAGATTAAATTATATCAAAAAATGCATTCAATTCAACTAAACGAAAGTATCATAAATTCAATTCTAAAAGAGCAAAACATTATTAGAGCTGTTCAAATTGAACCTGCCGAATTAATAAATAAAATTTGTGAAATTTATTATACAGACATCAAACTTATATTTTCAAAATTAAAAATGCAATCTGTCTGCAAAATAAGGAATATTTGTATTTATTTTATGTATAAAAAATTACATATGTCCTATTCTCAAATAGGGCATATGCTTGACAAGAAACACTCAACGATAATATTATCTCTTAAAAATATAGAAGAAAATTTAACCAAGAGCCCTGTTTTTAAAGAGGAATTAATTAAACTTGAAAGCTCTGTGTTTTAATTAAAAAATAGAACATTCTGAATCTTTTTCAGGTAATCTTTCAGCTTTATGGCTTCTTTTTCTTTCTTCTTTCTCATTGAAGACTTTTTGTATATGAAATATTTCAGATCCAGGAGATTTTTGATACGTTCCCTTTTCCATATCAAAAATGAAATTTTGCTCACCCTTATTTTTATATGTTATAGAACCGTTTCCATTAAAGAAACTGTGCTTGAGCCCACCTTTATATATAGCTTGATCTAGATTTAGATTTTCGAAATATAAATCATTATGACCTCCTTTTTTATTTATAATAGTTGCTTTTCCGTTTAGTTCTATTTTGAATTTTCCATTTTTTTGAATCACACCTTCGCTGTCACCCCTATAAATTTCTCCATTTATTAACGAGGATACTATGCCTTTGATTTTGCCATTTTCAAATTCACCAACAATAATATTTCTTGTTATTCCATTTATTGTTTTTTCTGTCTCTACTCCTATTCCTTTCTCATGTGGAATACCGTCTTTATTTGTATCTCCAATATATATATTTTCTTCTTTCACTTCTATGAAAATTGTTTTGAATGGGGTAATAAGTGAAATATTAACAAAAATATCTTCCATTTGATTATTGAAATTATGATGATATTTTCCATGTTTGTTTAAATATTCTTATTGAAGAATCATCAGGTATCCCGTTCTTAAAATCACCTACTTCAATTTCTCCCTAATAAATTGCTTGAAAATCTTCAGATATAAACATTCCTTTCTTTAATTGTAAATATGATTCTTGTGGTTGCATATTTTTTATAATAGTTTAATTGTAACATGAAAATTTTCAATTTGCAAATAATTTAAAACTTGAAATTAAATTAAATGAAGTAAAAGATTAATTCAAATGTATAAAATATTACTTTCTTTTATATTTTTACCTATTTTTTTAGGTTTAACAATTTCGACTTTTCAATTAAAAAAAAAGAAATTAATATATAAATTTTATACCTCTTTTGTAAGTCTGATTTCTTTATTTCTATTTACAAAATTTCATTTTTTCAATCAAGATATTTATTTGTCTCAAGTTTTCGGAAATTGGGTGAAAGCAATCGGTATAGAGTTTGTATTTAGTTACGAATCTTCAGTAGCATTATTGTATGTATCAATTATATCTTTTTTTAATGCAATATCAATTGATAGTAAAATTGCAAAAGACAGCACTATCTCATTTTTTTTAATATTACAATCTGCTTTATGTGGAATAATTCTAACTAATGATTTATTTAATTTATATATCTTTATAGAGTTATCTTGTTTTGCTTGTTACGGAATATACAGTATTTTTAAAACTCCAAAAGCTTTAAAATCTCTTTTTGATTATATCATGATTAATATTTCAGCTGGTTTATTTATTTTATTTGCAATTTTTATTATATACAAAGAAACAAATAATCTCAACTTAACGATAATTAAAAATATACTTACAGATGGTATTTATTCGCACAATAAATCTATAATTTTGTCTTATATATTTTTTATTTTTTCATTTATAATGAAAATAGGATTCATTCCTTTTCATAAAAATATACAAAATATCTATATGAATACAGACTCTTCTGTTGCAAATTACACTTCTAATATTGTTTCTAAAATATATATTATAGCTTTAATTAAAATAACACTTTGTGTTTTTGGTTATAATTTATTTATTAACTTTCCAAATGTGGCAATTTTCTTTCTATTTTTGTTAATTGTGAGTATTTTATTTTTTGTGTTTATTTCAAGCCTTGAAAACAGAATATATGTTTTTGTATATACGCAAATAATTTATCAATCTCTTATTTATTTTTCATTTTTGCCTTTTTTAGGAAATGAAATTTTTACAAAATATATTAATTTTTCAATATTATTTAACGGAATTGCTTTTTTTGTGAATTTTTCTATTATAAAAAATATACAAGATCAAACAAAAGAAGAAATTTTCAACATTAAAACATTCGGAACATTTCTACAAAAAGCAAGATTTTATAAATATTTGTTTCTTTTTAATTTACTTTCTTTATCTGGTTTGCCATTTTCATATTTGTTTATTCAAAAATTAGTAATATTGATAGAATTTAATTTATATCATAATTATGTCGAATTAATAATATTTATTTTATTTAATTTTTCTATTTTTTTTGTAAATATGAAAATGTTAAATAATATTCTAAAACCAATCAATTTAGAACTTATAAAAGAAAAGATTGATCTAAAAATTAAACAAAATAAAAGAATAATCTTTATAGGTGTATTTTCTATTTTGTTTCACATTCTATCAATCTTTTTAGTTTTTATAAAATAAAATTTATACTGTAAAAACTTGACAATATTAAAATTTATAACAACATTTAATTAAATGACAAAAGTTTTAGTGGTTACTTTCGGTAGAAAAAGCAACGATAATCAAGCTATAACACTTGCACGACATATTGCAAAAGAAGATAAAATCTATATAAAAAAAATACTTTTCAATTCTTTAGTTTCTATTCCTAATTTTATTTCTCGTTTTATACCAGCTTGGCTTATGGTTAAAAAAAGTGACTCTTTTTTAGATGTTGATGATTGTGATGTTATCATTTCATGCGGAAGAAGAACTCTTTCTTATTGCAAATTCTTAAAAAAAAATAATTTCCCAAATGCGAAGTTAATTCAGATTTTAAACCCAGATATATACGATAAATCTATAGATTTATTATTAATGCCAGATCACGATAAAAGAGTGATTTTAGAGTATGAAAACATTATAAATTATAAAGGTTCTATTTTTGAAGAATATGATAAGAAAGAATTAGAGCAAAGTTTATCTTATTTCAAACCAAATATCTCTAAATTAAAAAAACCTTTAATTTCCTTGATTATAGGTGGCTCTTCTAGAAACTTCAAATATACAAGAAAATTTGTTGAAAATTTTATTAACAATATATTAAAAATTGCAGAAAAAACTAATGCAACTCTTCTAGTTACAACAAGCAGAAGAACTGATAATTTTGCAATTGAAATTCTTAGAAATAAAATTAAATCTCCTTCTATTTTGTTTGTTTTCGACCCAAGAAATGATATAAATCCTTTTCTTTCATTTATTCATCTTTCCGATTTTAACATTGTAACTGGTGATTCTATTTCTATGATAAGTGAAATGATTAATTTGGAAAAACCACTTTATGTTATTAAGCCAAATATTGATATTTCAAAATATGAAAATTTTTATAATTCAGCAATTGAAGACGGTAAAGTCAGATTTTTAGATGATTTTATTCTTGAGTTGGAGAATTTTAAAACACATAAATTGAATGATTTAACGCTTTTAGTGCAAAAAATAAAAGAAACTTTAAAAATATGATATTGACTTATTTATCTGCTATAATTTTGATATTCGGAGGAGGTTTCAGTTGGTATTTTGTTGGAGAGCATTCCAAGAATTTCACTATGCCTTTTGAGTTTTCTATATTTTATAGGCAATTTCTTGCAGGTGTTTTTCTAGTAATAATAGCTTTATTAAAGCGTTCTAATTTTAAAATTACAAAAGAACAATTCAAATTATGTTTATTCGTGACTTTATTTTATTATATAATATATTATTTTGCAGCTTATAAAGCTTCAATATATTTAATTCCTGCAATTGTATCTTTTATCAGTGCTACTAAAATTTTATTTGTTGAATGTATTCTATCTGTAATGCAACGCAGAAGACCTTCAGGCAGAATAATAGTTGCTTCTATTTTTGCAGTCTTTGGTATAGTTGTTCTTTCTAAAGCAAATATGAATATCTCTCATTTAAAATTAAATGATATTATAGTTGGTTTGTTGATTGCATTTTTAGCCCCAATAGGTAATTCAATTTCAAATGTCGCAATCGATTTATCCCCTGCAAAAAAAAGTATAGATAATTTTGTTATGGCTTCTTACTGTTGGTTAATGAGCTCTGTTTTTTTTTTATTTTTAGGTTTATTTAACAATAATTGGAACATGCCCCCTATACCTTTAGATAAAAATTATCTAATTGCACTAACTTATCTATCTTTTGTTTCGTCAGGCATCACAATGGTTTGTGTATATTATTTAATCGATAAGTTAGGTTCTATAACTACAACTTATATGTCTATAGCGCATGCTCCTACAGCTATGATTCTTTGTGTTTTATTCAAAGGTTATAAATTAGATCTTAAGAGTGTTGCGGGTTTGTCTTTGTGTATTTTTAGTTTATACATTAGTAATACCTATAGCTTGAAAAAGGCTAGATATAAAAAAATATCAGACGACAGAAAGAGACGATTTTCGAAAAACATAAAAATTAACTAATTATTTTGTTTTATAAGATGATTTTATTCTTATTTATTTAAGCATTGAAAATTTGACTATTCGAAATTATATACCTTCCTCGGAAAAGTTATTCGTTTTCTTTTAAATTATAAATTTCTATATTTTTTATAAATCTTCTTTATTTTTGTTAGTCTGTTTTGTAAGATTTTATCTTTAAGTATTATTCTTTGAAAGTTCATTAATTATAAACCCAAAAGATTCTTTATCTTCCGAATTCTCATTATTTAGAATTCTTATAAGATATATTTCGTTGATAGTTCTTGTTACTGCAACATAAAGAAGTCTTAAGTTTTCATTTCTCGAGTCTTCTTTCTGTCTTTTTTTTATTTCATTTATATTTAATATAAAATTATCATTTATTTCGTTTAAAAGAATAGGGTTGTATTCTTTTATTTGATCTATTTTTTTAGATGTATCTATCAGAAAAACCACATCAAATTCCATTCCTTTTGCTGAATGTATAGTGGATATTGTGATTTTCTTCTGTTCTATTTTTTCTTTTGTTGATATTTCTAAATTTGATAACATTGAATTTATAGAATTTTCTTCAAATATTTTTATTAATTTTATCAAATTTATAGAGCTATCTTCATATATAATGTTAAATATTTTATTTAAGAGAAATATGTATTCATCCTTTTTATTAAAGTGTTCTTCTTTAAAAAAGTTTAATAATTGTATTAAAATATTTTGTAAGGATTGTTTTTTTTTTGTTAGTAGTAATTTGTTTATAATTCTTTTTGCATTTAATATATTCAAATTTAACCCTTTATATTCATTTATTTTGCTTATTTTTGAATTATTTATTATTTCATAAATTTCCAAATCGCAGAGGTTAAAAATATTTTTAGATTTCAGAAGAGAGCCTAGATTTAACTCATCAGCACTATCTAGAATGTATTTCAAGATCAATATCAGGTCAATTTCTTCTTCGCTTTTAATTTTACTGCCGAGGCATTCTATTTCTGGCTCAAGTTCATTTTTTATTTTAATGTATAATTTATAAATTAAGGCGTTTTTTTCACTTCTGTCTTTGAAAAGAATTCCAATTTTTACATTTTTATTTTTCTTATAAATTATTTGTATCTCTTGAAAGATTTCATCAGTTAAATTAGATTTTAAATTATTTTTCGTAAGCCAATTATTCTTCTCATTTTGTAATTTTTCTTCCTTTTTATTGTGATCTTTTATTAAAATTTCTTCAAATATTCCTTTCGTATTTCTGTTTGATTTATGTTCAATTTTATTTTCATTGAAGTATGCATTTTTATAGTTTTGATTATTACATATCTCATCTACAATATTTAATATATTATATGAAGTTCTGTAAGAAATATTAAGATTGTATTTTAGAAATTTAATATTAGCTTTTTTACTTTTATATTCAAAAATATCTCTAAATTTATAAAATAGAGAAGGTTTAGCTCCTTGAAATGAGAATATTGATTGCTTTGGGTCTCCTACGCAAAATATAGTTCTGATTTTATCATCGTGCAACCCGTAGCCAGTGAAAAAATCTTCGGTTAATTTTTCTATTATTTTCCAAGAAATTTCGTTTGTATCTTGAGCTTCATCTATTAATAAATGATGAATATTTAGATCATTTATGTAATTTTTAAGACCAAATTCATTTGAATTTAAAATATTGTAACTTTCGTAAAGAATATCATCAAAAGATATGAGATTTTGTTCTTTTTTTAACTTCTTATAATTATTTATTATTTTCTTTGTTATGAAATATATTAGATTTTCTTTTTCTTGCTCCTCTAATATCTCTATATCTTTTAAAATTATAGTAATTTTATCTAAAAAATTATCAAATTTATCTTGTTTTTTCAGTATTTCAGTCTTCAAATTTAAAGTTTCTTCTTCAAAAAAAATACTTAAAAAATCATTTTTTGCTTCCGATACCTTTTTATAAAATTTTAGGTCTTCTTGCTCTAATTCTCTTAAATTTGAGATAAAAGTTCCATCTTGAATCATCTTCTTTCTTTTTGGAATTTGGTTATGATATTTTTCCAAATTTAATTTTAAATAATTATAAAACTCTATGTAAGATAATTTTATTTTACTTTCAATTTCCAGAAAAGATTTTTCGTTAAACTTAATATTATATTTTAATAATATATCTTCAAATAAATATATATTATTAATAATATATTCAATGATTTTATTGATTTTATATTCAGAATAATAATTAAAAATTTTATTAATTAACTCATATTTAATATTTAAGATATTATCTAAAGAAAATAAAAATTTTTTAACTTTAAATTTTAAATTTTCATTTTCAAAATTATTTAATTTTTTTTGAAAGCTTTTAATTTCAAAGATTTTTTGAAAACAAAATGCGTGTATAGTTTGAATATTAAAATTAACATCTGAATTTTGAATATTCTTCGCTATATTTCTAGCGATATTTAAGTAACTTTGATCTTTATTTAGGCTTTCCAAATCTTTTAAAATATAATCTTCATTTTCTTTACTCCAGCTCTCTATTTTATTTACAATTCTTTGTTTCATTTCTGAAGCCCCAGTCTTCGAGTACGTTATACAAATAATATTTTCTATTTTTTCGCCTTCTAGAATCAAAGATAAAAATCTATTAACTAAAGCTGTTGTTTTTCCTGAACCTGCATTTGCTTCTATCCAGACATTTGTTTTTATATCAAAAAGAGAAGTATTGGAATTATTTTTTTCTTCCATATCTTTATTTTTGTGCGTTATATTAAATTTTTTCTTTTAGTTTTCTGATGAAATCTGATTCAGAGTTCGAGGTATCAAGCTCGCTTGATTCAATTTTATGTGTCTTATCAATTTTTTTATTTATTTTTTGTGAAAATTCCGAATCATAATTCTTACTATTTTTTAACATATTTCTGAAAAGCATTCTATTTGGATCGTAGTGCAAAACAAGAGTTCCAACCGGTCCATTTCTATTTTTTGATATTATTAATTCCGCTTTATTTTTTACCTCTTCAAATTTATATTGATTATTTGATATTTCGCTTGAATTTGAATTGTTTTCTTCTTCGTTAATTTTCATTTCTCTTTCAATATAATAAGCTTCTCTGTATAAAAATATTACAATGTCTGCATCTTGCTCTATTGTACCTGATTCTCTTAAATCTGAAAGTCTAGGTCTTTTATCTTTTCTTTCATTTGCTTCGACTGCACGAGATAATTGAGATAAAGCGACAACAGGTATATTCAATTCTTTTGCTATATTTTTTAAACCTTGAGTAATATCCGAAATTTCAAGTATTCTATTATTAGAATATTTAGAACTTTGAAGCAACTGAAGATAATCAATGAAAACCATTCCTAAATTATGTTTTCTTTTTAATCTTCTAATTTTTGTTGTAAGTTCTTTGATTGAAATACCTGCTGTATCATCCATAAAGAAAGGTAAATGTTCAAAATCCTCTATCGCTTCGACAATTGAAATAAATTCTCTGTCTGATATTTTTTTATTATCTTCTTTTTTTGCAGTATGTATTGTTTTTACGGGAAGATTAGTTTCAGATGATATTATTCTTGCTGATATCTGTTCGCCTGACATTTCTAAAGAGAAAAATGCAACGGATTTTTTCTCTTTAGATTTAACGAAATTTCTTGCTACGTTTAAAGCTATATTTACTGCTAGAGCAGTTTTTCCCATAGAAGGTCTTGCTGCTAAAATAATTAAATCTGAATTTTGAAAACCTCCAAAATGTCTGTCTATTTCTGTAAAATTAGTTTCGACGCCTGTAAAAAAATCATTAGAATCTTTTGATTTAATTAATTTTTCTTTTAACCCAAGCCCAAAGGAATTAATAAGTTTAGGTTCGTTGTTTTTATTTGAACTAGAGAGTAAATATAACTCTGTTTCTATTTTCGAAACAACGGAATTTATATCATCTTCTTTTTTTATATATTCAGAGATATTTGATTTTAAATCGTTAAGCTTTCTTTTTAAATATAAATTTATAATTATATCTTTTATTGATTTTATGTTAGATAAAGAAGCCACGGCCGTGTCTACTATATATTTTAAATATAATTTTAAATCTTCTGGTTTTTCATATAAATTCTCTTTTGTTTCTAATTTATGAAAAACTGTAACTTCGTTAACTTCTTGATCTTTTTGAATCATCGAAATTATAGTTTGAAAAATAATTTTGTTTTTTTCAAAATAAAAGTGATCTTCTTTTAAATCTTGAATATCCTCGTAATAATTTGTATCTATAATTAAATACCCTAAAGTTTCTTGCTCTAATTCTTCATTAAATAAAGAAAATTCTTGATTTATATTTAAATCTTTTTTATTCATTATGATAAAGAAATATTTATATTTTTTTATTTGCAAGTATCATAATGATTGATTTTAAATTAGATTTTTACAAATTTTTCTATAAATATTTTATAATAACATCTCTTTTGATTTCTTGTGGAGAAGGCTGTAAAACCCCAGATGAGGATTCAAGTTGGGTTCCTTTATCTCAAGTTACAGCGTATCCTATAAACAAAGATGTTGTGATTGACGTTCAAAACCCTGAAGATGAAGATGTTGGCATTGGAATGTTGAAAGATGGAACAACAAACGCAATAGCGGGGGAAAATTTATGGGTTACTCCGCAAGTTTATCAAACTCAAAAAGGTAGCACAAGTTTAATTGATAAAATAGCCACTATCGCAGGTACTTCGAACAACTCTTCATCTTATCAATCTTCTGATGCTATTTTTCAGATAGGAGATAGGATTAAAGTTTCTGTAAATGCTAGTGACGCTGTTATTTTAAGTGGCTCTATTGCAAGAATGACATTCAAACAAAGACCAATTCAGATGGAAAATTATGGAATAGTTTACGATGGCACAAAAATAAAATATACGCCTATGACTAGAGCTATGATACCTGGGAAATATGCAAAATATAGAGTAAAAGCAGGTTCAAATATAAGTTTATTTGTTTCAAATCCTAACATTAATAATTCTATTGATTATGTTTTTACAAACACGAATGGTCTTGATACTGCTACTTATTACAATAAATTAGTAAATAATATTCTGGATAATATATCAACAAATAGTAAATGGCCACTTGTTAAATCAATTGGAGGTTCTGAATACATACCTTTGAAGTATGGCAACGGGCTTGTTATGCAAATTGTCCCAAAATCTCAAGGTGTTGATTTTGTAGACCCGAATTTATATACAAACCCTGACTTATGGCAATGTAATGTAGGTCCTTCTGGCTCTTACAATTTACATCAAGAAGCTTTACCAAGCCCTATAACGGCAGCAGCTAATCCTTCTTGGATTTGGTTTTCTGGTTATGATTTTTATAAAGATAACGGTTTAATGAATTATCATCTTTTTAATATAGGAGGATTGAATGTTGTAGATTCAAAAGGAAATACTCCAATTGATTCAAGTTTAATAAATTCTTTAAAAATAGAAGATAATCTAGATAATTGGTCTAAATTTAATTATTACAGTTATACAAATAAGACAAACACAAACACAAATGATAACATAGCAGGATTTTCATTTATTAGAACAAGATATGGCCCTTTTGCCGGCTTTAACACAAATCAAAATATAATTACGGTTCCTTATCTTCTTGGAAAAGCTAATTCAACAGATAATACGCCTCATGGTGTTGATCTAACTCGAAGATTAGACGCAATGAAGACTCAAAGATGGGAAATGGATGCTGATACAAATGAGACAGACCCATTTATTACAGGTCTTACAGATTATGGAGTTGAAGCTATTGACACATATAGAGCAGACAGCAACGTTTATAACTATTATGCATATTTTACTGATGCAGCAAGAGTAAAAACAAAAAATACCATTTCTTTAAATTTGAGGTTTCCTTATAGGATTGCAAGAAATAACTATGGACGTCTCGTCCAAAAATATCAACTAGATTCGGCTTTTGCTTCATCTACATCAAGTATTGATATTCAGGGAGAAAATATAACTTTTAATAACAAATATCAAAAATGTACTTTTAATTGGAAGAATAACGGTTGGGCGTTGTTCAATCCTCTTATTATGCTAGATCCAAAAAATAAAACTAAAATTATAAGTAATAATACAACCCATAAAGAAAGTGATCACGGTTTATCAGGTAGTTATCTTAATTCTAGTGCTGAGTTTAGTGCAAGTGATTTAGAGAATTCTGTTCATTTGTCTGAAGTGCATAAAAAATTTGGAGGATTGATTAATAATAATGTATTTATAGACCAAAAACCTGGCTATGATTTTAAAGATTCTTACACTGTAAACCCTAATTTCAATACAGTATACGACAAGCAAGTTATTTATATTAGAAATATATTGTCAGACCCTCTAAATGCAAACGGCTCTTGCGATATAAATATGAGAGCTGGAGGGGTTAATTATCCTTATAAAATGGATATGTCTTTTGGTTTAGACTCATCAACTAGAAATACATATTTATCTCAAACAAGTAATGGAAGATTACCTGGTAAATTTTTTAGAATCACTAAAGATTTAAGAAATGCAATAGCATCTGGTTTAGTTCCAACTGGTTGGCACAAGATAGGAGGAATTATCAGAGATAAGACTAATATAACTTTCAGTTCATCTGGTTATTTTTACCCACAACATAATTTAACTTTTTCAAACGGCTGGGAAAATGGAGGTTTTAATGATCAAGATTATAGCGATGCGTCTAATTTAGTTCTAACACCTGATAAATTCGGGATGTATAATGATATTTCAAATCGCAATGGAGGAGCTTACGGTATGTATGGAGGATGGAATGTTATGACGGCAGGTATGAGTCTATACAAAGAACAAGCTGACTTTATAGATAAAAGAATATATCCTATAATAAAAAAATGTGGAAATGGAGTTGCTTTCAGAGTTATACCTATAACTAATTATCAATGTATAGGTGGCTATAAATTAAAATGTAACAATAATAGAATTAACGATGCGGTCGAAAAACAGTATAACGCACAATTAAAAGGGCAAGACGATGCAATTAAAGGTTTATGTAACTCTATCAGTAAAGATGGAGCAAAAAATGTAGGAATATGTTATAACAATAAAATTATTCAAGATAAAAATCAAAGTATAGTTTCGTCTGAATATATACCTATTTCTTACAATAAATATATTGCAGATATTTCTGGTGTAATTCAATATTTACAATATGATAATGCTTCTTTTATAAATAATATATCTGAAGTTAAAAATTATAATTTAACAGATTGGACTTTGCATGAAAATATATATCAAGATCATTGTGGTTTTTGCGTAGAACCTAATATGGTTCAGAGGTTAGAAGGGAAAGATTATATTTTTCAAGATTTAAACTCAATATACTTAACGAATCCAATTGATAAAAATCTTATTGCGACGAAAGGCGGTTGTGTTAGTGCTGGAAAAAGATGGATTACTAATTTTAATTCAATTTCGACTACTTTCAACGCTCAAGTTGATTCAAATATTAGAATGATGTTCTTGAATAACTTTATACAAATACTTTCGATGTATAATCTTGATTCTTCTAAATTTGTGAATATTGCAAATGTTCAAAATGGAACACAAGAATCTTTAGTTAAATATAAAAATAACGTCTACAATTTAAAACAAAATATTAATAATTTATCTGCAATTAATGATTTAGTTAACTGTGAACTTTCTGCTACAAGTTTGTATAATTTGAATTTAGAATATTTACAATTAGATGCAAGTGGCTCTAAAATATCAATTCCTAAAGAAGCTCAAGATCAATTTTCAAATTCTGTATTACTTTCAGCTAGGACTATATGTCAAAATTTATACGATTCAAGTAATTTAGAGATTGTCTCTAATAATATAAAGTTTTTACAAAATGAATATAGTGGTTCTTGCACAGATTCGAAAATTAATATTTCTAATCTTAATTTAACAGATTTTCCAACGCAAAATTTAATATCTATTAAAACTCAAGATTCTACTGCAACTGGTTATCAGAATATTTTAGTAGGAATAGGGGAAGCTTGCCCCATAGATAGCGTTGAAAATGGGAGCACTGTAGTTAAAGAAGTTTCACCTAGCCCAAATATATTAGTAAATACTCCTTGTTCTTCAACGCAACAAGAAATTTCAAATATTTCGGTTCCAGAAAATATAATGATTTATGATAATAAAATGTGTGATTTAGATTCTTCGAACCCTATAGCTGATTATTGTCCTAACAACGATCATTGTAAAGAAGTTCCAAGTAATGAAAATTTATGTTTTGATGTTAATTCTTTGTGGTATAGTTATTACGATACAGCTACAACAGGTTACCCTTCTTGTTCTTCTAATACATTAAATATTGATTATTCGCACCAAGATTATTCTTCAACGATATTTAATTTATATAATGCAGGAGGCAACCCCGGTTTAGACCCACTATCTAACAATTATATGTCTGTAAAAAATGATTCCGCTTTCTTTTATGGGACAGATTTAAGTAAATATGTAGGGCAGTTTATTTGTTGTGACAAAATTAACAGCTCAAATTGTTTAACCTCAAGACAAGTTATAAATGGGAATACTATATATGCTAGGGCTTTATATCCAAACAGAGACTGTAGAATTTTAAATTCACCAGATTCAAATTATCATTGTAGGCAAATACCAGTTGATTATTCGTTTAATAGTTTCGTATTCTCTAATACATCTGGGCTTTATTCTATGTTTTCTTTGAATTTTAAGAAAGACAAATGCAATGTTATCAATGCGTCTTTAAATTGCAATACTCCTATTTCAGTTGATGAAGGTAATTTTTCTCAAAAAAAAATATCACTTACTCCAAATATATCAAGTTGTTATACTGCTGGTTGCGCCATGTGCCCTGTTGGAACGGTACAATTTAACCCTATACAAATTTACCCAATAACTTATAAAAAAACTCCTATAGATATGACAAAAGGTGCTATAAATCAACAATGCGCACAAATTGACTCAAGATATTATCATGAAAATATTAATAACTTAACAGGAGTTTGCACCGATACTTCTTATACTTTAGGTTCTGGTTCTTGTACCCCTAGAAATGTTTGCAATGCAAATGAAATTGATGATGGATCTATTGTAATTGCTGAAAATGACGGGCTTCCAGTTTATTATTATGATCAATCTTGCCCTGCCGACTATTTAGAATTATCAGTTGAGACTCTACCTCCTAATTCTTTGCAAATACCTGTGAATCAAAGTTGCGATACAATTAATAAATATGAAGAAGATACAAAAACAGAACAATGCCCTTCTGCTGGACGTTCAAAATGTATAGAATCTCCTCCTTCTCAAAAATACCCAAATACTTATATTTATGATAGTAATTATATAGATAATAGTGTTAAACCAGTACTTTTTTCTGATAGCATTTTATACAAAGATACAAATTATATGTATTATACTTCCTATGATTCTGGATATTACAAAAAGTTTAATTTTGAAGGAGATTGTCCTGTTGATTACGCAGAAAGCATAAGATATAAAGATGCCTATATTATAACACTTCCGTTTGGTGTAGGATGTTCAGGCAACCAAGAAAGCTGTTGTGCTTTACTTGATAGCGAGCAAGGTTATTGTAATATTGACTGGAAAGGAAGTATTAATGGTATTTATGGTGTTTGTTTCTTACTTGAATTTCAATATATTTATGATGGAGATAAAAAAACAGATTCATTAAAGAGTTTTGATGTTAGTTATACCGATCCTTCTAATAATAAATATAATGCTCATATTTGGTATTATCATAACGCTGTGCAATGTTATAAAAAACAAGATGTATCTTATTGTCTCCCTACGTATAACAGATATAGAAATTTTAGAGTTTGCAATAGACCACAAGTAGTAAGAAGAAATTGTCAAAAACAGAAAAATGTAACATATAGAAACTGTAGAAATTATAATATATGTAAAAGAGCTTACGAAGAAACAATCGACTGTAGACAAATTATAACAGATAATTATAAAATTTGCAGAAATTACAGGTATTGTAGAAGACCAGCAAGAGAAAGTAAAGATTGCAGAGAAATAGTTAATGTCCCAAAGAAAATATGTAAAAAAAATTTTAAAGATAGATTTGGAGGAGAATTAATAAATGTTGATACTTCAAACCCTTTATTGTATCCTATAGGTTCTAATTATGTTCCAAATATCACAATACCTAGTGTTAAAGATGGAGTGAATTTTGATTATGCTGATTTATATTTTTGGCTTGCTCCACCTGTTGTAGATAGTTCAAATAATATATTAAATGATATAGAAGATAGATACGGGCAATTTAAATTTGAAAACGTATATGATCCCTCAAGAGGTTATGTTGTTGATTTTAAGTCAACAATTGAAAATACAAATGGGAAATATTTATATTTTTATTTTCAACCACTTGACACAAAAGGAAAACCAGATCCGATATTTCACCCAGAGACATATTTTGCTGGTAAGAGTGCTTTAGATATAAAAAATAACCCTTACCCTAAAGTTTATTCTTTTCAAGATTATCAAGATTCAAATGGAGCTATGAATTTTAGTGTTATTCAACCTGGAAAGCTTTGGTTTATAATACTTGATATGTATGAGGCTGATGTAAATGGTTTGAATAAATATACTGGTGCAGATGGAAAATTTATAGAATTTTCAACAAACAATGGAGATGAGCAAGTTTCAGGTTTTAATTATAACGGTTATAATGTAGGTTATTACACTTTAAGTAGCAAAGCTCAATTTAATTCTACAACAAATGATTCTGTTTTATCTAGTTTGATTTCTATGAGCAATAATTTTATAGGAATTTTGATTGTAAGACCAGTCAAAAATATATTCTTTGGCTCTTGGGATGCAACAAAGAATGATTACAATTGGACAGAAGGCTTAATTTATAGAGTGGCAACTGGTCTTACTAGTAACGCTGTAGTTCAAATGTTGTATTATTTTTCTGTTTTAATTTATATATTTGTCTTCGGTATCAATGTATTACTTGGAAAGGTTAAAATAGAAGTAAAAGACTTCCTTCATAAAGCTTGGAATTTCGCTTTAATAACCGCTTTTGCTTCTCCAGGTGCTTGGAATTTATACCAGAAAATATTTGTAAAATTTGCTATAGATATATCAGAAGGGCTTATAGCTATGTCAAGTGGTTCTTTTAGCTCTTCTTCAATTATGATAGACGGTTATAATACAAAACTAGAAGACCCAGGTTTTGGCCCTATAAGTGAAACATTAAGATTTATATTGAAATCAGGCACTTTTGAGAGAATTATTGCTTTAATTTTTAGCTCTGTGACTGGTATTTTTATAGCTGCTTTAATCTTCATTTCTTTTACGCAATATATTTTAAATGTTTTTAAGGCGATATTACTTTATGTAGGTAATCTTATTGTACTTTCTATTTATTTAATGTTAGGCCCTATAAGTTTTATAGCTTTAGCAAACGAAGAAACAAAAGATATTTTTGATAATTGGTGGAAGAATATTATATCAACTATTGCTCAACAAGTTGCTTTATTTGTAGGGTTGTCTATATTTACAATAATATTTTTAAGTATGATTAAAGGTTTATTGAATTTCACAATATGTTTTGACCCAATAATACAAATACCAATTGTTAATTTAACTTTATTTTCTATGTGGAGAGTTGCAGGTCATATTCCTCCTGTTTTGCAAGTTATGATGGGAGTTACAAATTCTGAAAATGAAATGCAAAGTATTGGAATTATTGACGCCTTATTAGTTTATTTGATGGTAAATTTATTAGATAAATTTGTAGACGAATCTGTAAAACTTGGAACTGAAATATTCGGAGGGCAAGAAAGTGGTTTAACTCAAATGATATCAAGTGAATTTAAAAAGATTAAAGATACAGTTTCCGTAACTGGAGCTTTAACAAAAGTTGGTTCAGCTGTTAAGAAAATAGTCTAATCAAAAAAACTAATTATATAAATATGAAGAAAAACCAAAATGAAAATTATTTTGAACTCTTTTTTAATCTGAAGTTATTCAAAGGTAAAAATTTCCTAAAATTAAGAAATGAATTTTCTAGTTTTATTTTATTTTTAGTTGGGTCTTTTTTTGTTCTTTATTTTTTAAGTTACATTTTCTATCAAAATATTTTTAATTTTTTCTTCAACCCTTTGATTAAAATAAATGTAAAATTCTTCCACTTAAATTTATTTGATTTATTTTTTTTAAAAATGAACATATGCCTCTATTCAGCTTTATTTTTTTGGTTACCTATTTTATTTTTTCAATTAAATAAATTTATATTTAATATATTCAAAGAAAGAGAAAAATTCATCTTAAAGATCATTATTTTATTTTTTTTATTAAATTTTTATTTATCTTTTTTTCTTGTTTATAAATTTGAAATTGAATTCTTTTTGCAATATATAATTCAAATATCAAAAGATAGCGAGTTATATTTAAACTACAATCTATACATTAATCAATTTATTTTTATTGTCTTTTTAAATATTTTATTTTTTTCTATTCCGTTTTTCTTTTATTTGTTACTTTATCTGAAAATCTTCAATAAGAATAATTTAATTAAAATAAGAAAACATACTTACTTTTTAATGTTTGTTATTTCTGCATTTTTTACACCACCAGATATATTATATCAGGTAATTCTAGGTTTTATTTTATGTATAATTTATGAAATATTCATAATTTTTGTTTCTTTTTCTGAAAAAAAAGATAAATTAAATAAAAAGTAATATTACTCTTTGTACCTAATTTCATATATTGAATAATTTTTAATGTTTCTATTTTCATTTTCACAGATTAATTCTGAATTAATGTTTATTCCTATTATTTTTAATTTTTTTAAATCTTTTGAATATAAATCTTTCATTAAGACTGTTTCGTTTTTTTTATACAATGAATTATTTATTTTATTTACAATATATTCTTCTAAATTAGGTTTTTTATGAATTACAATGTTTTTAAATTTTAAATATATTTTTTCTGCAATATCTTTTACGTTGAAATAAATTTCTTCTTTTAAATATAAACTTAAATTGCTAGCTTTATAATTTTCAGTAATTTCTGGGTGTGAAATCAAATTTAAAGCAAAACCAATCAAATAGTAATTTTTATACTCCTCCAATAGAATTCCTCCTATTTTAAAATCTTCTATCATGAAATCATTAGGCCATTTTATTTTAATATTATCTATTTTATATTCTTCTTTTATAAATTCAATAACATTCAATGCGATAATATTTGTTATTATGTTGTTCTTTGTTTTGCGATCATTGTATTTTATAATTGTTACGTACAAATTACCTTTCGGAGAGCTCCAATATATATTTTCTTTTGTTGTTTTACCTTTTGTCATTTCTTCCGACAAAACACATTCAAAATCTAACGTCTCCCCGTTATCTATTATTTTTTTTGCAATTTCTTGAGTGTTTTGACAAATTTTTAAGTATATCATAATTTTATTATTAAAAAGATTGATTTTAATAATAAACAAAATTCAATATTTTTAATATGATAATTTTGGAAACTTTATTTAAATTTATATTTTTACCATTTAAGCTCTATTTTTTAAGTTGGAAGAATTTTAGAGTTTTTTTATTTTCTCATTTAATTTTACTGGGCTCTTGTATTGTTATTTTCTATTTTTCTATTTTGTTTAATTTGCCAGATTTATCAAAGTTATTAAATTATCAACCTTATCTAGAAACTCAATTTTTAGATAAAAACGGAAAACAGATTTATTCAATTTCAGAAGAGAAAAGAATATACGTTAAAATATCAGACATTCCTAAAGATTTAAAAAACGCTTTTATCGCAGCAGAAGATAAGGATTTCTATTCACATTCAGGTTTTGATGTACAAGGTATAATAAGAGCGGCTATTAAAGATATACTGAAATTAAATCAGAAAGGAAGAGTATCGGGGGGGTCTACAATTACTCAACAAGTTGTTAAAAATATTATTTTAACAAGAGAGAAAAAAATTACAAGAAAAATAAAAGAACTAATTTTATCTTATCAAGCTTCTAAAGTTTTAACAAAAGACGAGATATTAGAAATTTATTTGAATCATATCTATTTAGGCAATAAAGCTTATGGAGTAGCTGCTGCAGCGGAAATTTATTTTAAAAAAGATCTAAAAGATTTAAAATTAGAAGAAATCGCAACTATTGCAACTTTACCTCAAGCTCCTTCTGAAGTCAACCCCTTTAAACACCCAGAAAAATGTAAAATTAGAAGAAATTGGGTTTTAGAAAGAATGTTAAAATGCAATTTTATAAAAGAATCAGCCTACGAAGAGGCTATAAAAAATAACTTGATAGTTATAAATAATGAAAAGAAAGATGAAACAGGAAGATTAGCTTCTTGGTATGCAAAAAAACTCTTTAAAGACGCTTATAATCTTACCGATAAAGATTTATCTCGAGACGGCTTCAAAATTCAATTAACAATTGATGAAAATTTGCAAAAGATCTCACAAAAAGCGTTAGATAATAATTTAATAGAAATAGAAAAAAAACTAAAAAAACCTTTCCAAGTCTTTCAAAGTATAGAAAATATTAATAACGAAAACTGGAAAGAAGAATTAATGAAAGTTAAGAAACCTGATAATTTATGTAATTTAAAAATGGCAATTATTTTAAAAATAGACTTAAAAAATGGTATAATTATAGGGCTTGAGAACCAAAAAGAAGGAAAAATAGAAATAAATAAATTAACTTCGCTTTTTAATTTGCAAGAAAATTTAAAACAAGAAAATATTATTAAATCTGCATCTAAATTTCTCAAAATTGGAGATGTTATATTTGTTAAAGAATTAGAAAATAATATTTATGATTTATCTCCAATTCCAACTTTAAATGGAGGAGTAATTTTAATAAACCCCAAAAATGGAGAAATTTTAACAATGGTAGGAGGTTATTGTGATGTTCCTGGTGCTTTGAATAGAACTACAGACGCCGTAAGGCAAACAGGTTCAGCAATTAAAGCTTTCGTTTATTCTGCTGCTCTTAAAAATGGAATACTACCTTCTGATATTTTTGTTGATTCTGATTTAAAATTTTATTCAGAAGACGGCACTATTTGGAACCCTAGAAATTATACAAGAAATAATATAGGCCCAGTAACTTTAAGATACGCTTTGGAACACTCTGTAAATACAATAACAATTAGAGTTATAGAAAAGATAGGAATAAAAAAACTTGTAGATTTTTTAAAATTGCTAGAGTTAAATGAAAAAATAGATTATGATATGTCTATAGGTTTAGGTACTTTACATACTTCTCTTTTAAACTTTACAAGAGCATATTCAATTTTCGTGAACGAAGGAAATCTTTTAGATATATCTTTAATTAAAAATGTAAAAAAAGATAATATAAATTTTTTAAATGAAAAATTATTTATAACGAAAAATCAACTTTTAAATATAAAGAAAGAAGAAAAAGAAGAAGAAGAAAATCTTGAAAATGAAGAAAAAATAACTGATGAAAAAAATATTGAAAACAAAGAAGAACAGAATACAAGAGAACAAAAAGAAGAAATATTAGACAAAAGAACAGCCTATCAAATGTACTCAATACTAAAAGGTTCCGCTATAAGAGGTACTGCACATTTTTTAAATAAATTAAATTTACCTGTAGGAGGGAAAACAGGAACATCTGACAAAGGAAAGGATTTGTGGTTTTTTTTTATATCAAAAGATTTAATCGGAGGGGTTTTCATAGGAGCAGATATGCCAATTGAAACAGATTTATATGGGGGTTCTACTGCGGGTGTTATTGCAAATGAAATATTAAGTGAGATAAAAAAAGATAAATTAATTCAGATAAACCCACTAAAAATTCCTTCTGGTTTAAAATTTATAAAACTGAACATTAAAACAGGGGAAAGAGTTTCAGAAAAAGAAGAAGGAACCAGAAAAGAAAATGAGATCACAGACGAGGCGTTCAAGGAAGAAGACAATACTTCAAAATTAAAAATTAAAAACAATAACAAGAATTATATAGAACTAGACGGTGAAAAACTTTTCTAATTGACTTTAAAATCTTATAAAATAAAAAGAAATATGAATTATTCAATTGCAATTTTAAACCCAGAAGAAATATTTTCTAAAGATTTTTTGAGACTTTTACCTATTTCAGGCATTAAATTTGATACAATTTCAGCAATTACTTTTGACGAACAGTTTGTTGGAAGAATTGTAATGTACGGCGAAAAGAAAATAATAATAGAAAAATATAACCCAGAAACAATACAAGATTTTGACATTATAATTGGGCATCAACCTTTTGAATCTACAAAAAAAATGGATATGGGTAGATTAGAACGTTCTTTTAAAAGATTTAATGGGACTTTTATTATGAATAGTTTTATTGATATAAATGAAAATTTTTCTTCTTTTATTGATAAACAAACTATTTTCATTCCTAGTATTCTTGCTTCTATCTCTGATTCAATTTTAGAAACAATTCAAAAAAATCAAGATATTCAAATTAATGAATTGACAATAAACTCTTATCATTCTTTTTCTAACTTTGGAAATTTTGGTGTTGACGCAATATATAAACAGAGTAGGGTGTTTTTTGAAGGTGCAATTATAGAAGAAAAGAAAGATCAAGAAAACTACAATCATATTCTTATTAAAAATGATATAGCTTTTAATTTTATGCCTTTTGTAGGTTTAAAAAAATTTAATTCCTTGAATAATAACGATCTATCTTTATTAGAGTATGCAACTGAAAGAGATTTTAGAATTTTAAATAATAAAGAAGATATTTTGATTAATGTTAACGCATCGCAAGCCCCTTGTTTTAGAGGAGACGGCGCCTTTATAACATTTAATTTTGAAAATAAATTTTCTAAAAATCTTATAATTGAAGCTATTTCAAATACAGAAGGATTAATTTTTGAGGAGGATTTCTCCTATATATTAGGAAACAAGAAATATATGCAGTCTGTTGATTTTTATTTATCTAGGTTAAAGTTTTTTGATAAATCTATTTCATTTTATATTAATTACGACAACATCACATACAACGCCAATCAGTTTATTAATATTTTAGAGCAAAATTTTAATGATTAAAAAAAAAGCTTTAATTCTTGATTTTGAGAATTTCGGAGAGAATAAAATTATTATTATATTATTAAATGAAGATAATTTAATAAAAAAAACGTTATTGAAAAATTATAAAGCTAAAATTAATATAGTTCAAATTGGCAATTTAATTGAATATAAATTTTTTGGAAGAGAGAATTCTTTAGGTTTTGTGGATATTTCGTCGCTTATTCCTTTTGGGAATTTTTCTATAGATAAACCTTTAAATTTAAAATGTATATATTGTATTTGTTTTCTAATGAACAAGATACACAAAGAAAACATTGTTTTAGAAAATCTATTTCAAGAATCTTTAAATTTCTTTTATATTCTTAAAAAAGATGTATATTTATCAAAAAAAGAAATTACCGAGAGTTATTTTAAATTGGAAACAATGATTATTTTTATGTCTGGATTTTTTATAGATAAAAAACAAAACAAATATATCATCCACGAAAGAAATAATTTTTTAGATTTACGATTCATAGAAGAAAAATGTAATTTTAAATTCAATAATATTTTTAAATTAAACAGAGAGTTTATTTCTAAAATTAGATAAAGTAAATTTATTTCAAATGGACTTCGAACACGATATGCAAATTATGGGCTTGCAAAGTTCAAGACATTGCCAAGTTTAGATTGCAAATCTTTTGAAAAACTTGAAATTGACGAGTTCAACAAGGCTTTTAAATCAAGCAATTGGGGGAACAACAGATTTACAGATAACCTTTCGTTTTTTTACCCAATGCGTGAGGCAAAGGCAATGCTTGAATATGGCAAGTTTTTTGGATTGACGGATGTTTTTGGGGAGTATACAAGCGGAATTAAAACAGCTGATGATAAAAATCTAATTTCTTTTAAAGAAGAGGAATTTAAAAAGAAAATTGATAATTTTGATAAACAATTTGTTAAAAATATTTCATACCGTCCATTTGATAATCGTAAAATTTATTACGATACAAAGTTGGTTGAAAGACCGCGTTTAGCTATTATGCAAAATATGTTAAAAGTTGATAATATTGGACTGATATTTCCAAGATTATCGGAAAGTGAAAATTTTGACTATGGATTTATTTCAGAAGGTTTAATTGATATTTCGGTTGGCGGTAAAAATTCAGGTTCAGAAACCTACCTCGCACCCCTCTACCTCCACAAAAACGACCTTGAAGGCGAGCGGAAAGAGGTGAATTTCAAACCCGAATTTGCAAAAATGGTTGCACAAAAGTTTGAAAACCCTACGCCAGAAGAGGTTTTAGCTTATATTTATGCTGTTTTGCATTCGCCAAAATATCGCAAGAAATATCTTGAGTTTTTAAAAATAGATTTCCCAAGAATTCCGTTTGACTGCGATAAAACTTCGTTTAAAAAGCTTGCAAATATTGGGCAAGAGTTGATTGACGCACACTTGATACGTAAAATTCCAAAATCTAAAATCGGTGAACCAGAAAGCGACGGAGCGCAGAATTTCGTGATGGAAAAAGTAGTTTACAACGAAGAAAAGCAAAGACTCTGTTTTAACAAAATTTGCTATTTTGCGGATGTTTCACCTAGTGTCTGGGAATTTAAAATAGGCGGTTATCAAGTTTTAGATAAGTATCTTAAATAAAGTCCGAAAAAACCAAACTTGAAAACAATTTAAAGAACGCAACTAATCTTCTAATCGAAATAGTATTACGAAGGAAGATTATGACCGTGTGGTCAATGAATATAGAAAAAGATTAATTGAAATCACGACAAGACTTGAAGAACTTAATGAGTTTGATGATAACTTCGAAAGTCGAGTAATGACGGTGCTTAATGTGATAAATAGAATCAAGGAAATCTTCAAAAGTTCGAGAAACACTGAAAAACAAGAAATTTTAAAATTGCTTTTCTTGAAATTAACTTTAACCAGCGAAAACCTTGATTATATTTATACAAAACCATTCAATTTGTTTGCGAATTTAGAGAGTTCTCGACAATGGAGCGGGCGGCGGGAATCGAACCCGCATAGCTAGCTTGGAAGGCTAGAACTTTACCACTAAGCTACGCCCGCATTTAATTAATTAAAACTTAATAAATATAAATCTCAAGATATTTTTTATTATTTATACTCTTTATAAAATAATATCTCAATAAATAATTATGGGGAAAAATATCCAAGTAAATCGTAGCTCACTTATTGTAACAATTCCACCTGAAGGACTTAATGAGGAATTAACTAACTTAAAACCAGAAGAATTAAAAATAACTCAAAAGAAAAAAGATGATATAGACAATTATTTATTACAATTAGGATTAACAAGTAAGTTTGAAGAAATTGTTCCATATTCAGGTTATATAGCAGTAATAGGCAGTAGATCTTATGGAGATGACACAAAATTAGTTGCAAAAATGACACAATTGTATGTTCATGGAGCCAGTAAAGAAGGTATTTTGTGTGTTACAAAACATGCACTAGGATATGGAAGACCTTTACAAGATACAGATACAGCCGAAGCTTTTACAAATGCAACCGAAGAAGAACTTATGGATATAGATTTATTTTCATATAAATAGCTATTTGAAAAAATGATAATTTTTTGCTGTTTGCAATGCCTTCTCATGTAAAATATACACAAATTGACCCTATAAATATAACCACTCAATCTAAAAAAGTATTAGATTTATTTGAAAATACAATTAAGAAAAAAATGATATTTATTAGCGATGATTTAAGGATGCACGGAGCAAAGCAAGTTTTAGAAAAAGAAATCAGATTGAATAAACAATACACTAAAAGACAATGTGATATATTATTGAGTGGAAATAGAATTTCTCTAGATAAAGTTAGTAACCTTACAGAAAAATCTCTAGTCAATAATGAATTATTAAATAAATTAGAATTAGTTTGGTCTTATTTAAGAGAGAAGTCTTGTAAGTTGAATTTTATTGAAGATTATGAAAGTCATAATAAGAAAAGTTCTACGTCAACTTTTAATCAAGAAAAAAATAAATTTCAAAAATCTTAACAATTAAAAATAAATAAATACAAAAATTTTAGATTGTTTTTCTATTATTTAGTTTTTAAAAAAGAGATTAGGTTTTTAGAATATAAATTACATATATTAGCAATTATAATGATTAAAGTTCCGACGATTTGGTTTTTTGTAGGCTCTTCTTTTAAGAAAAAATAACTCATAAATATTGAAATTATAATTCTTGTGAATCTTACAGGTTGAAGTTTTGAAAGATTGGACATTTGATAAGATTTATAGACTGCAAAAAAGTCTGTAATATCAAATAAAGCAACAATAAAAGCAAAAAATATAATGTTAAAATTTATTGTTTTGAGTATTGGTTGTTCTTTAAATAAAAGACTTATTAAAAATAAGAAAAATGCATTGAGAAATATAGCTAAAGGTATAGGTCTTTTGTCTGAATATTTCTTTTGTAATATAAGCCCTAATACAACAACAAAAACGGTTAAAAATATAAACATTAAATCAGTTGTGAAATGAATATTGTGATTATTTCCAAGAATATAAAAAGGGTTAATTTTTTGATCCGCCTTGAAAACACCAATAAGGCATAAAATTAAAAATATGTAGTCTTTTTTATTTGATTTCTCTTTTAGAATAATAGATGAAAAAATATTTATAAAAAGAGGAACCGTAAGCATAATTATTACAACTAAATTCACAGGTACAGTTCTTAAACTTAAATTATAAAATATTGTATCTAAAGAAGCTAAAAGAGTTAAAAAGAATACAACTAGATAGTTTTGTTTTACTTTTATAAAATATTTTACAGCAAAAGGCGCTGTTAAAATCATAACAAAAAAGGCTCTCAACAAGAGAAAATTAAATAATTTAATTGCAATATCTTGAAAACCAGAAGTGATGTATTTTGTTAAAATCCCTTGAGAAATACTTGAAAAATGACACAATAAATATATTAATGAAGATTTTAATAACATAAATCAAAAATAATATTTAGTTAAGTGTTGTTTTTATTTTCTCTTTTTTTTAATTGAATCCAATTCTTTCTCTGCCATTTCAAAATAATTTTTAACATCTATTGGCTTTGGAACCTCTTTGTTTAGAGCTGTTGCCACTTCTAAAGATATATCTTGAACTGCATCATTCTTGTAGAGTAAATTATTCTCTGTAAAAACAATAGAAAACCCCATATCTTCAGCAATGGATGCTGTTGCTTTTTGAATATATTGATTTAAAGTCGTAGATAATTGATATTTTACAGCTTCGAAAATTTTCCCATAACTCATTTCTTTTTCTTTGAAAGATTGGGCTTTCTTTTCTAATTCTTTTGCTTTCTTTTCTAAAGTATTTTTGTCTAGTACTGATTTTTTTGCTTCCAATTCTTGATATTCTTTTCCTATCTCTTGTTGATCTTTTGTTAATTTATTTCTAACTTCTTCTTCTTTTTTTATAAAAGCTTTATCCACATCTTTTAATGCAATTACATTCTGTTGAACTTTATTCAAGTCTACAGACGCGAAAATAATTTTATTTTCTGGTTTTTCTATATAATTAATACTTTTTTTAGAACAATTAACAAAGGAAAACAAACACAAAGAAGTTAAAAATAAATATATCTTCATAAAAAAATAATATATTTCTTTTAATAGTTTTAATTTAATTGTCAAGTATATAATTAACATTAAAAAACAATTGTATATTCTTATATTGTTTAATTTTTCTGAATGCAATATTTAGGTTGTAATGAATAATTTATATTGTAAATCTCACTCCCCAAAACTGAATCTATCTTTTAAAAGAGTTTCTCTTGCTCTGATTTTCATTCTTAAATATTCCATAGGTCTTGCTCCTTTAATTCTGTTGCAATTACCACATAAAAGTTGGAAGTTCTCATAATAATCAC
>JAVKNF010000033.1:0-11060 GCA_031537795.1 Candidatus Deianiraeaceae bacterium
ATAAGAATAAACTTAAAAGAAGACATAAGATTTTATTTTTTTGATTGAACTAAAAATTAAAAATCACTTATATGATATATCAAAAAAGGAAAAACTTGCAAAATAAAAAGAGATTGATATTTCTTTAATATATGCTGACAGCAATACTGATGCCAACCTTATCACCTACTATGACAGAAGGTAAATTAATTGGCTGGCTTAAAAAAGAAGGAGATATCGTTGATACTTCTTCTATTTTATTAGAAGTTGAAACAGACAAGGCAACAATGGAACTAGAATCTCCTGTAAAAGGTATTTTAGGTAGAATAATAATAAAAGGCTCTGAAAACAAAATAAAAGTAGGTACATTGATAGGTGTTATTGCTAAAAATTCTGACGACTTAAAAGATATTGATAATTTTATCAAGAATTATCAAAATAATAATAAAAAAATAACAGAAATAAAAAACGAACCTAAAAATGATATATCGTTAGAAAATGAAAGACTTTCAGAGACAAAAACAGAAACAAAGGGTGAAAACAGAATCAAGATTTCACCTCTTGCTAAAAATATCGCAATAGAAGATAAAATTGATATTTCTAATATTAAAGGTAGTGGCCCTTACGGTAGGATCATAAAAGAGGATTTAGAAAATTTTGTAAAAAACAAAAATACAACTAATTCTAATAATATAATTCAAAGAGATTTATCTCTTCCAGATAAAATAGAGGTTTCAAATATGAGAGATATTATAGGAAAAAGACTTAAAGAGTCTGTAAATACTATACCTCATTTTTATTTATCTTTTGAAATTGAAATGGATAGAATTTTAGAAGTTAAAAATGAAATTACAGAATTAGATCCAAAATTGAAAATATCAGTCGGAGATTTTATAATTAAAGGAATTGCTTTAGCTATTAAAAAACACCCTGAATTTAATTCATTTCTAAAAGAAGAATACATATATGTCAATAAAAATATAGATATTTCGATTGCTGTAGCTTTAGAAAATGGCCTAATTACTCCTATTTTACAAAATGCAGATCAAAAAAACATTATAAATATTTCAAAAGAAGTTAAAGAGCTTGCATTAAAAGCAAAAGAAGGAAAATTAAAACCTGAAGAATATCAAGGAGGCTCTTTTACAATTTCAAATTTAGGTATGTTTAAACACATCTCTTCTTTTACCTCTATAATAAATATGCCACAGGTTGCAATTTTAGCTATTTCAAGCACTATTAAAAAGCCAATAGTGAATAAAGAAGACCAAATCGTAATAAAAAATATATGTAATATGACTCTTTCTTCTGACCATAGAATTATAGACGGAGTTAAAGCAGCTGAATTTACAAAAACTTTGAAAGAGATTTTAGAAAAGCCTTCTGGTATGTTCTTATGATTAGAATTATAATTTTCACATGTGTGTTTTTTACCTCTCATTTTAAACTTTATGTATGAATCTGATGCTGTAAAAGTTTATTATATCAATTTAGATAGATCTAAAGATAGATTAAATTTTTTATTACCAAAAATAAAAGAATTAGGTTTCGAAAGTTCTAGAATAGAAGGGATAGAAGGGAGGTTGATGTCAGACGAAGAAATTAATAAAGTTGTTGATATTGATAAATATAATAGAAATAGAGGTAAGACTCTTGCAAAAGGTGAGGTTGGTTGTTATTTAGGGCATTTAAAAGCTTGGGAAAGATTTCAATTAGATATAGCAGAAACAAAAGATAATATAAATCAAGATAACTTTGCTCTAATTCTTGAAGATGATGTTGATTTTGATTCAAAATTATTAAAAGAAACAATTTTAGAATTAATTGAGAATAAGAAATTATGGGATATAGTATATTTTCAATTAGCACACAAAGGAACACCACTGAAAATCAAAGAATTAAATAATAATTTGAATCTTGTTGTATATTTAACAAATATAGTTGAAGCTGGAGCTTATTTAATAAATACAAAAACTGCTAAAGCTTTATCAAAAAATGCTTTACCTATCACTATGCCACTTGATTATTATTATATTAGAAATTGGGAACATAAATTAATTGCTACAGGAATCGAACCTAGGATTGTGGAACAAAAAATGGAAATCAACTCTTTAATGACGGAAACAAAACAATATATAATAAAAAATAAAAACCTAAAGTCAATTTTCTATAAAAAAATATTTAATATTCAAGCTGCACTAAAATTTTTCATGTATAATTTGAAAAATTATTTTTATCTTAAATTTCACTCTTAAATTACTATAAATATATTGATTATAAAGCAATAAACATTATAATCAGTAGTTTTAGTATGAATGAAAATGATATAATCTCTAAAATAAAAATAGATATGCCTTATATAAAAGCATTCATTAAGGCTTTTTATCTTGAGGATATAAATGAAAAAGGCCAAGAAAATAGTTTAAGCGTGGACAAACTACAGAGTGTTTTCCTTGTTGCAACAGAAAGCAATTCACGAGCTATAAAAAAAGATATTTCAGATTTTGAAAAGAAGTATCTAAATAAAGATTTAATATCTAAATTAAAAACAGAAGATAAAAATGAATTAAAAAAAACATTAAATAGCGAAGTATTTTGGAATGAGATCGAAAACAAAATTAAAGAAGAAGCAATAAAAGATATAAAACGAAACATGAAACATTTCACATACAAAGAAATTATGAATAGAGCTAGTGTTGACACTATTAATCTATTGTGCTTTAGTATTTATAACTCTAGAATAAGTGAAAAGGATGATAAACAGGAGGTCTTTTCTATCCTTAAAGGAAAATGTCATAATAACCACAAAACCATAGAAACTGATACTTTTGATGAAACTTTTATTCATGAAGTTTGTCATAATTTAGAAGAAAAAGAATTGCAAGATTTGTTTACTAAAATTATTGAATATATAAAAGAATTTATACACTTTAAGGAAGATCCAAATAATTTTATAGAAGATGCTGATAAATTTCTTAAATCTCTTAATAAAGATTTGAAAAAAATAAAAATTACAGACCCAAATATAGAGTTATTAAAAGAAAAAATAGAAAATTCTATGAAAGATACAAAAGAATACCCTGATAAAGAAAAAAGAACGGAAGTAAGATCAAGAATGATAGAAGTTTTTTTTCTTATGGAAAAAATAGGAATGAAGCATTTTAAAGATGTCGATACTTCTATGATAAAAGATCTAAAAGAGTTATCTGAAAATTTTGAAAATAAAAGAGATTCTATTTTAAAACCGATATTCTCTTTATTTGAAAGTAAAGAACCAAATATAGAAAAGTAAATTTATTCTACCTATTGATTTAATCTATGAATATTTCTTATTTATAAATATCAGTTTAGATTTTATTGAAAGTTAATTTCACAATTTTACCGTTAATTGCTGGTTTTTCTATATTTGGTTTTGCGAATTCTTTCATCATATCTATTATATTTAACATTTTCTCTAAAGCTCTTGCTTTCTGCTCTACTTCGTACTTCTTGAGAATTAAATTAACTTGCACTTTGGAGAATTTCTCAACAAAACTTTTTGCTTGTTTAATTTTATTTCTTAAGTCATTCTCACTTGTGTTCATATGAAAACCTATTTCTTTTAAAACGTTGTTAATTTTTTTATTTTCTTTTTCCTTTTTATCCATTTCATATCTATACTTCCCATAATCCATTAATTTACATATAGGAGGGTTTGTATTACTTGATATTTCAACTAAATCTAAATTTCTTTCGTTTGCAATCTTTTGTGCATCTTTTGAAGAAAATAAACCTAACATCGAGCTATTCTCGTCTATTAATTTTATCTCTTTGTGTCTTATTTGTTTGTTAATTTTCACTTTAAAAGATTATTATATGAAGTATAGTATAATTATTTAATTAATATTCAAGTTTTCTTTATAATATTTTATTAGTTGCATTAATAAGATCTAAATTCTTTTATAATTTCAAGAATTTTAGAATTAATTTCTATCTTATTTTAATTTAATGAACTATAATCTCAAAAAGTAATTCGAATTTCTTTTTTACAAATAAAAGGCTAAAGATTTTAATAGAATAACGATTTATTTTTTGTATTTTCTAATTATTTTTATTGACAATAAATTTTTATATTAAATTAATTGATTGATTGTTTTTATGAAAATACACAAAACAAAATGCTTAATTTTAGGTTCAGGGCCCGCTGGTTGTTCCGCTGCAATTTACGCCTCAAGAGCAAATTTGGAACCAATTCTTCTTCACGGGCCACAAGCTGGAGGCCAATTAACTATTACAACGGAAGTTGAGAATTATCCTGGTTTTATATCCGTACAAGGCGGAGAATTAATGGAAAATATGCATAAACACGCAGAAACTTACGGAGCTAAAGTTGTACAAGATCTAATATTAGAGGCTGATTTGAGAAAGCGACCTTTTATTTTGAAAGGAGAAGGAACTATTTATGAAGCAGATTCTTTAATTATTTCAACTGGTGCTAGTGCAAAATGGCTAGGCCTAGAATCTGAAAAATTCTATCAAGGGCAAGGAGTTTCAGGTTGTGCAACTTGTGACGCATTTTTTTTTAAAAATAAAATTGTTGCTGTTGTAGGTGGAGGAAATACAGCCTTAACAGAGGCCGAACATTTAACACATCATGCAAGTAAAGTTTATTTAATTCATAGAAGAGAAGAATTTAGAGCTGAAAAAATAATGATAGATAGAATTAAGAAAAATTCAAAAATAGAATTAATATTAAATTCAGAGGTCAAAGAAATTCTCGGAAAACAAGAAGGTTTTAAAAAATTTGTTACAGGAATTAAAATAGAAGATACTAAAAATAAAAAAGAAAGCCTCTTGGAATTAAACGGTATTTTTATTGCAATAGGGCATAAACCAAACACAGATTTATTCAAAGATCAATTAAAAATGGATAACGAAGGTTATATATTAACGGAAGGAAAATCAACAAAAACAAACGTGGAAGGAGTTTTTGCAGCAGGAGATGTTCAAGATAAAATATATAGACAAGCTATAACATCAGCTGGCACAGGTTGCATGGCGGCATTAGATGCTCAGAATTTTTTAAATTCAAAATAACCGCCAGCTCGCTCGGTTTCTGTTATGTCTGGTTAAAGCCAAAGCACAAACTCCTTTTGCCGTAAATCTTCTTGTTCTTAGGTTTCTATCTAGTTTTTGATAATTTTCTCGTTAATTCCAGTTGTTGAAACAAAATATCCGTCAGACCAAATTTTATCAATTCTTCAGTAGACTTCTTTCAAAAATGAAATTTTTTTCTTCATATCTTTTGCTGTATTTTACTTCAAAATTCACACAACTTGACCGATAGACATTCTCTGCAGAATTGAAATCATCATGCGAACATTTTATTTATCGTGATTTATTTCTTGAATTTCAATTTCAGAGTAATAATCCTAAAACTGTTTCAATCTTTCTTTCATATAAATAAAGGTGTATTCATTAAAGATTCTTTTACAATATTCTTTTGTAGAAACCATTTGTTTGTTTTTTGAATTTCATACTTAGTTCATAAAACTAGATAAAAATGAAGCCAAGAGTTTTAAGGAAGTCTTGACCAACTATAAAGAATGAATAATTAAAAAAACAGAGTGATGAAAATTATGAAATTTAGATTATTCTAAAAATTAATATTTAATTGACTTTAATTTATATATATTTTATTTCTTATTTATTAATTAATGACAGAGCAATTAATGACAGAGCGAATAACTGAAAATATCGTTAGAAGTCTTTTACGAGAAAAAGGATATTACGATGATGAAAATATTATTATTGAAGAGCAAAAATCACAAAATCCAAAAATAAACAAACTTTTAAAAACCGCATCTAAACAACAAAATGGGGGGCAAGGTTATCCTGAATTTATTATTTGGTTTAAAAACAAACCTGATGATTTAATTGTTATTGAATGCAAAAAAGATGCTCATTATCACGAAAGCAAAAATAAACAACAATACAAAGATTATGCGGTTGACGGAGTTCTACTTTATGCTTCTTATTTACAAAAAGAATATAACACGACAGCTGTAGCCGTCAGTGGAACGAATGACAAAGATAAAAAAATTTCAACTTTTCTTTGGTTAAAAGGTCATTACATTTATAAAGATATTCAAGATAAAATATTTTTGAAATCTTCAGAAATTGATAGTGAAATTAAAAGACAATCAAGACCATTTGCGGAAGAAGATTTAATTCAAAAGGCAACAGAATATAATAATTTTTTAGATAAATATGCTATACCAGAAGTTGAAAGATGCACTTTAATTAGTGCAATTTTAGTTTCTTTGCAAAATAAAGCATTTTTAGAAAGCTATAAATATCACGAATCGAACAAAGATTTAATAAATGCTCTCTTATTAGGTTGTAATAATGTTTTAAAAGAAAAATTAGAAAATCAAGTTGACAAGATTAACATAATAATGTCAGAATATCGTAAATTTGAGACAAATACTAATTTTTGTGATGATAAAATTTTTAATAAAGATAAAAAAACAAATGATATTAATAAAATTTTAAGAGATTTTATAGAAAAGATTGCAAATGAAATATTACCGCATATAAATGAAAGTGAATTTGATATTTTAGGGAAGTTCTATAATGAATTTATAAGATATGCAGGAAATGATAAAAGCACAGGGTTAGTCTTAACTCCAACACATATAACGGATTTTTTTTGCGATATAGCAGAATTAGGAGTTGATGATATTGTTTTTGACCCTTGTTGCGGAACTGGTGGTTTTCTTGTATCTGCAATGAATTATATGCTTAAAAAAGCAGGAAATAATAAAGATAAACAAATTCAAATAAAATCAAATCAATTAATAGGAATTGAAAAAAAACCTGATATGTTTTCTCATGCTTGCTCCAATATGATGATGCGAGGTGATGGAAAAAGCCATATAATAATAGGAGACTGTTTTCAAGTAATAGAAATACCATTGAAAAATGAAAAAGGGGAAATAATTGTTGATGAAAATAGTAAACCAAAAAGACAAATGATAAAATTAACTCAAGATATAAAAGAAAAATATAAACCTACTAGAGCCTTCTTAAACCCACCTTATAGAAAAGGTAATGCAAAAGAGCAATTAGAATTTGTTGAAAATGCCCTAGAGTGTATTTTAAAAGATGGAATTTGTGTTGCAATTTGCCAAATGTCAACTGCAACATCTTTATCTATCGATGTAATGGAGGTTAAAAAAAGATTACTAGAAAAACATACTCTTGAGGCTGTTTTTTCAATGCCAGATGATTTATTCCAAACCGCAGAAGTTAATACCTGTATTCTTGTATTTAAAGCATACAATCAGCATTCAAAAGATAAAGAAACATTTTTTGGTTATTTCAAAGATGATGGTTTTGTGAAAACTAAAGACAAAGGAAGAATAGATAAATATAAAAAATGGAAAGATATAAAAGAAAAATGGTTATCTGCTTTTAAAAATAAACAAAATTTAGAAGGAATAAGTGTAAAATATCAAGTTAATGCAGAAGACGAGTGGTGCGCGGAAGCTTATATGCAAACAGGATATTTTGAATTAAAAAAAGATAATTTTGAAAACAATTTAAAAAAATTTATAGCTTTTAATGTAATTGAGAATTTGGATTTTTACCCAAAAAAAGATAAAATATTAAACAAAGATTATTTATTAGAGACTGAAAAATGGAAATGGTTCTTTTATAAAGATATTTTTAATATAGAAAGAGGTAAATCATCTGAAATAGAAACAAATCAAAAAACCTTATTAATAGGTGCTTCTCAAAATCATAACGGAAGCAATAATGAATTTAATAATTTTGAACCTTTTTATAAAGACTTAAAAATAACAATAGGAAACGGTGGAAATACTGGCTGCGGTCAATCGTTTTTACAAAATTTACCTTTTAATGCAAAAAGCACTGTAAATATTATTGATTTAAAAAATTATCAGTTAAACAATTTTATTGGAATTTTTTTAATTACTTTAATACAAATGGAGCACTTTAAGTTTAATTTTGGAAGAGGTTGGAGTCTTGAAAGAATGGAAAAATCTCAAATCAAACTCCCTACAACTCAACAAGGTGAAGTAGATTGGAAATTTATGGAAGATTATATTAGATCCTTGCCTTATGGTAGTTCAGATAAATGCTAATTATCAAGGGTATAATTACCAGTTTTAGAGAACTCTTAATTACCAGTTTAACCAAGTGGTTTTGGGTTATGTGTAGATTATCTTAATTTTCACGATATTCTTTCTTTAATCTTAAAAATAAAAATCAAAAAGATATATTATCTAGATTTTCCAAATTCAATATATTTTCTATGTTAAGTTCTATTTTTTTAAAATTTGGAATTTCAATCTTCGTCGCAAACAACTGGAGATATTTCGATAAAATTTTATTTCCGTTATATTTTCTATCTCCTATTATAGGGGAGCCTATTTCTGATAGATGTATTCTAATCTGATGTTTTCTTCCGGTTTCAGGATTTAATTTTAAAATTGATATATTCTCTTTTTGATATTTTTTTATAGTTTCATAGGTGGTCTTACTTTGTTTTTCAAACTCATCAATTAAAATAGGAAGATCTATTTCTCCTTCATCTCTAAATGGAATTGGATAAACTATCGCGATATATTCTTTTTTTACGGCTTTCTCTTTGAAAGCTAAAGTTATTTCTTGGGCTGTTTTCAAGTCTTTAGCTAAAATTAAAAGCCCTCTTGTGTTTTTATCTATGCGATGAACTTGATATAATTTTTCCTCTGATAAAAATTGAAAAAAATCACTCACGCAATTTTGTACTTTAGTTCCACCCTGCACTGCAAGTCCATAAGGTTTATTTATGCAGATAATTTTTTCATCTTCGTAGATCTTCGATCTTTTTATAGCTTCTATAAGATGTTTTGGCAAAAAGACTTGCTCTTTTTTTATTTTTTTATTTTTTTTGTAATTATTTTGATCTTTTTTTATATAAAAAATCTTAATTTCGTCTCCATTTGAAAGAAGAACATCGTTAAGGATATTTTTATTATTTAACTTTATTTCTTTTTTTCTAAAAAGATATTTTGATGAGTTAAAAGATAAACCTTCAAATGAATTTAAAACCTTTGTTAATTTCAAACCAGAAATAGATTCATTGACTTTAATTATCTTTATTTCTCTTGACAAGGTGAAATATCAACAAAAGTTCTGTCATTTTTACCGTGTCTAAAACTAACAATACCTGAATTTATAGAAAATATTGTATGATCTCTTCCCATGCCAGTTCCTACACCAGCATGATACACGCTACCCCTTTGCCTAATTATTATATTACCTGCTTTTGCAAAAGAACCGCCTGATATTTTTAAACCAAGTCTTCTTCCTGCCGAATCTCTTCCATTTTTTGTGGTACCTGCACCTTTACTGTCTGCCATAAACTATAACTTTTTCTCTTCTATAGACTTAACATTAACTATAGTTCTGTATTGTCTGTGTCCTCTTTTTTTAGAATAATCTTTTCTCCTCTTTTTCTTGAAGACGATAATTTTATCATCTCTAAATTGTTTTACAATATCACAAACAACTTTATATTTTTTTGCTTCTGCTTTAATTAAAACGTCCTCCCCTTTATTAACAAAAATAACATCATCAATAGAAAACTCTGAACCAATATCAGCTTCTATTCTTTCGCACTCAAAAGCCTCTCCAGGTATAGCAACGTGCTGTTTTTCACCCATTTGAATTATTGCAAAATGTAAAGCAGAGTTCGACATATATCTAAATGTAATTAAATTAAAAAATTAATGTCAAGTTTTCTTTTAATTTTAAAATATTAAAATTATCAATATTCTATTTTGTTGTAATTAATTGTATATTTTCATTCTTTTTTAGTTAAATTCTATAAAATAATTGACAATAAGATATTTTTAAGCTATTATTAACTTGTTTTTTAAATATGAACAGAAAAACTGAAGAAGAATTAGATGAAGAAGGAAAAGCAATAGAAAATGAACTTCTTGAGCGAAAAAAAATTTTACAAGAAATAAATGAAAAGGATAAAGAGGAAATTCTAAAAAAACTTAACATAGAAAATCAAGAGATATTAGACATAACAGTTAAATTAGCAAGATGCATAGAAGATAAAGAAACAAGAAGGATTTTAATAGAATCCGGTATATTTAATAATGAAAATGAATTCAAAGCTACATTTAAAGATAGTACATTATTAGCCGCAATAGGCAGAATGAATAATACTCATATAGAAGAAGATAGAGAAGGTATAATTGAAAAGGCTAAAGAAGGTAAATTAGATGGCATGCTCCCTCTGAGCAACTATTCATTAAATAAAAAAGAGCAGGCCTTAATTCTATTTTTATTTGACGATCAAAACGAGAAGGGAAAGAATTTAAGAAAAGCTTTTCAAGAAGTAAAAATTATTCACAGGAATCCTTTTGCAGATTATGATCAAGAGTTAAAGCATTTTTATAAATTCATACAAAACAAAATAGCTTTTGAAGAATTAAAAAAAGAAAAGATAGACTCGAAAATGCTAAATGAAAGTTTAAGAATTCCAGAATTAAGTGCAGGACTTATAAAGCTAGCAGGGCATCTTGACTCAGGTGAAATTGAAAAAAATACTAAAATAGAAGAAATAGATAAAAAAGTTAATACTAAAATAGAAGAAATAGATAAAAAAGTTAATACTAAAATAGAAGAAATAGATAAAAAAATAAAAAACGATGTAAATAATATTGATACAGAAATAAAGAATTTAAGAACAGAGCTCGATGATAGATTAAATATTAAAAGTGAAGAATTATTAAATAAAGTAGATTCTTTTGCAAGTAAAGATGATTTAAAAACCAAAGCCGAAGAAGATTCAAGAAAATTAAGAGAAGAAAAAGAAAAGCTAGAGAAAGTAGAACAAACTTTAAAAGATGTTGAAAAAGACAGAAAAAATGAAAATGAAAAAGACAAAAAAGTTGGAATAGGAATTTCAGCCGTTTCCTTAATAGGCGGGGCAATAGTTGCATATTTAACAACAGGAGTTATTAGTGCTGCAGCTTTAGCTGTTGCAGCTGGTGGTTTTATTGGAGTTGTAG
>JAVKNF010000034.1:0-9885 GCA_031537795.1 Candidatus Deianiraeaceae bacterium
AAAATATAATATTCTTACATTACGCCTCGGTAGCTCAGTTGGTAGAGCAAAGGACTGAAAATCCTTGTGTCGGCGGTTCGATTCCGCCCCTGGGCACCAGATTAACCTCTCTAAATTAGAAGCTTCTTAAGTTTTTTTAATTATCTTTTGTTATTCAATGTATTATTTCTTATAATATATTCTTCAAAATACAAAGCTATTAGATACAATTAAAAAATCGCAACAATCTTTCTGTTAAAGATATCGGTGGTGTCTGAAATAATCTTTGTTTTCTTGTTTCATAATCTTCAAAATCAGGCTGAACTTCTTTTTCTTCTTTTTCTATTTCTTGAGACCTCCTAAAGGGTTTAAATAAATTTCTTCCAAGATCTAAATCATATTCTATCGCATTATCAGAGTTTGTTTTAGTATTTCTTTTATTTTCTTTATTTTTTCGAGAGATCTTAATTTCTTTATTAATTGGATTAGGATTTGGTATATATTCAATAACAATTTCACCCTTTTCGTTCTGTTTAGAGCAAGAAATTAACTCTCTGTTATTAATTTTACTTTGTCTATTATAAAAATCTTCATTTTTCTTTTTTTGATCTTTATATTCTTGATGTGTATATTTCGAATTCCAATTTAATTTTTTCAGAATTTTTTGTTCTTTACTTTCCATAAAAGAATTAATCTTACAATAATTTATTTGAAATTGCAACATTTGTTAATTCGTTAGCTGGAAAAGTGACTAAACTTACTTCTATCAATTTAATTTTTTTAAGATATGTTATGCCTACGTTCTTATCAATGAAATAATCTAAAATATCAAAACCTATACTCAATTTTGTTGTTATTTTTTGTTTAATTAAATCTATAGCTTCTTGCGCTATTTGTGTTTTATTTGTAATATTTGCTTCAATGTAGAGCCCGTAATTATCTTCTTTTGCAACAGTTAAATAACCTATAGGTTGATTGCTGTTATGTTGCCACAAAAATGGTATTTCTTCTATCTTTTTGTCAATGAAAAATGACCCAGGAATTACAATGTCATTTTGTTTGTCTTTCTGATTAAAAACTGATGCATAACCTGTTATTTTTATTAAATCTGCCGTGGTGTTGTTAAGGGTGATATTAGAATTTTTTTGATTAAGATTTATCTTCATACTTTATTTTTATTTATTATATAATTAATATTTTTTAAATATGGAAACATTATAGAAAAATGATAAAAAATATAGTATTTTTTGGTTCAAGTAGGTTTTCCATTCCTTCTCTTAAAGCTATAATAAAAGCACACAAAGAAGAGTTTATAAATTTAAGAGCAATTATCACTTCAATAGATAAACCTGCTAACAGAGGTTACAAATTAACATTAAACCCAGTTGCAGAAATTGCCACAGAAAATGATTTTGAGGATAAAATTATAAAAATCGAAAACCTAAAAAATGAAGAAATTCTAAATAAAATAAAGAACATTAAAGCGGATTTAGGTATTGTTGTTTCTTTCGGTTATATTATTCCAGAAGAATTAATAAATTACCCGAGATTAGGAATGATAAATCTACACCCTGGTAATTTGCCTTTTTACAGAGGTGCTGCTCCGATACAGAGAACGTTGCAGAATAACGACAAAACTTTAGATATAAATATAATAAACTTAACATTTCAACTTGATGCAGGAGAAATTCTAAATAAAAAAACTGTGGAAATTTCACAAGAAACGTCGGCTAAAGATTTTATTCCATTTTTAGCTGAAGAAGGTTCAAAATTATTACTTGAAACAATTATAAATGTTGAAAAATTTAAAGAAAAACAAGAGAAACAAATTGGAGAACCTTCTTACGCAAAAAAAATAAAACAAGAAGAATTGCTAATAAATTTTGAAGAAGATGTTAAAATAATTTCTAGAAAGATTAAAGCATTTAATTTGGACGGTTGTTGTTATTTTATAAAAGATAATAAACGCATTAAAATAGTAGATTCCGGTTTTGAAGAATTTCCACATAATGAAGTTTTCGGAGTTATCAAAAATAATTTTATTTATTGTAAAAATGGCGCATTAAAACCAATTATTATTCAAAAAGAAGGGAAAAAACCATTTATATTAGATGAAAATATAAAGCTTCCAGATATTATATAAACGATATTTTATCTATATTTATTGAACTATCATCGAGTTCAATCTGCTCTTTTGTTTCTAAATTTTTGAATAATATTTTATTAGTATTTACTTCATTTTCTCCTTTAATTAAAATGTATTTTACTTCTAGTTTTAATGCTTTTTCTATTGCTGTTGAAATCTTATTCATTTTTATTTTTTCAAACTTTAGGTCTAAATCAGAATTTAAAAGGCTTTGCCAAATTTCAGAAACAGTCTCATCTTGACAGTATAAGAAACAAATTAGATCTTTCTTCTTGCTTATATTATTAACTTTTAGCAATAATCTATCTATTCCAATTGCAAAACCGAAGCTCTCTAAATCAACAGTTTTACCTTTTATTTTTGAAAGAAGCCCGCTATATTCACCTCCTCCGCACATTGCATAATTTTTTTCTAAATCTTTAATTTCAAAAATAAAACCTGAATAATAATCAAGCCCTCTAACTAAATTTGAATCTATATTTATTTTGATATTCGGGTTGTTTTTTTGAACATTATTAATTATACTCTTAAGAAGCTCTAGTTCATTATTCTGATAAAAATCTTCAATTTTAGGGGAGTTATTTAATAAATCTATATCACATTTTTCTTTTGAATCTAATATTCTTAAAGGGTTAGTTTTTAATCTTCTTTTGCTATCTTCTGACAATCTATCGAAATGATTTGAAAAATATTTTACAAGTTCTTCCGTAAATAGTTTTCTAGATTCTACTGTTCCTAAATGATTTATTTGTATTGAAAAGTCGCTGATCTTTAATGAATTTAAAATTTGAATTATTAAATTTAATTGATGAGAAATCTCAAAAATGTCGCATTTTGCTCCAAAAGTTTCAAAATTAGCTTGATAAAATTGTCTGTATCTACCAGCTTGAGGTCTTTCATATCTAAAAAGTGGGCCAAAAGAAAAATATCTTTTCGGGAAAATATCTTGTAATAAATTATTTTCAATCATAAATCTGCATACACTTGCTGTAAATTCAGGCCTTAAAGCAATTGAATTTTCACTTCTATCTTTAAATTTGTATATCTCTTTTTGGATTATATCACTTTCTTCACCAGTTGCTCTTTCGAAAAGATTTGAATTTTCAATAATCGGAAGCTCTAGAAATGAAAAATTAAATTTTTCAGCAAAATGTGAAATTCTATTAAATATTTCTAAAAAATTTGCCCCTTCTTCTTTGAATATATCTCTTGTTCCTCTTACTGATTGCATAAATTAAAAGAATTATTACCAGTCTCCAATTTTATTTGCAATGAACTTGTTAATTCTAAATTTCATAAAACCCGAGTCCGTCCAATCTCGCACAATTGTTTAAAAAAATTATAGTTAATAATATAAGAATAATTAATTTTGTCATAATTAGCAAAATATTAATCAATAATATTTCTTAAGGGAAACTTCGAGTCTCTAATTTTTTGCCTTAATATCTCATCAGCTATCGTGATGCCGTTCAGATGATCTATTTCGTGTTGAATGCAAACAGAAAGAAGTTTTTGAGCTTTCATTAATTTAAGCTCTCCTTTTTCATTTAAATATTTCACTTCAATTTCTTTATATCTCGTCATTTCAACTTTTACTTTTGGAACAGAAAGACAACCTTCTTCAAAATTAAACTTCTCTTTGGAATAAGATATAATTTCTGGATTGATAAATATCATAGGGTTTGTAATGAATCTCTCTTCTTCTGCATTCTCTGTGTTTTCATTTATTCCTTCTTGTTCAAGCCCTATATCTATAACAATAAGACGAATATTTTTACCAATTTGTGGTGCTGCAAGACCTATTCCATTTTCATAATACATTGTTTCTAGCATATCAGATGCTAGTTTTTTTATCTTTTTATCAATAATTTCAATAGGCCTTGAGATCTTATTTAAAATTGGGTTTGGAATATGAATGACTTTTAATCTTGACATAAATTTGTGATTTTTATCAAAATTCTATCTAAAATTGAATCGATTCTTTTAATTGAAGTATTTATTTCTAAATTCTTTTCTTTATTAGGTTCAACATTTCCAAGTTTTATTTTACCGTAATGAACTAAAGATTTGACACCTTCTATTGACATTCCTAAATTTTGAATTAAATTTTTTACTTTTTTTAATTCCTCCTCTGATTCTTTATCAAAATACCTTCTTTCGCCTTTTCCTATTTTGATTTTTATATGAGGGAAGTTATCTACCCAGTATCTTACAGTATGAGTTTTAATATTCAGGGAATCTGCCATTTGACCTATTGTTTTCTCGAAAATTTTCTCTGACACTTTTTCTTATATAAAAACTAATCTTTAGCTACATTTTTAAGAAATTTTCATAAATGTCAATTGAAATTAAAAAAAGATACTACATAATTAGAAAATCAAATGAAGATAAATACATTTCTAAAGCAAAATTTAATTACTTCAATTGGAATATTATTCTCAAGAATTACTGGTTTCACAAGAGATATATTCTTTGCAAACGTACTAGGAGTCGGGGATCTAGCCGATGCTTTCTTTGCCGCTTTTAAATTGCCTAATATTTTCAGAAGAATTCTTGCGGATGGAGGTTTAGTAACTGCTTTTGTGCCTGTTTTCACAAAATCTGTAAGATATAACAAAAAAGCAGCTTTAATCTTAACTGGGCAAATCTTTTCAGTATTATTCCTTTTTATCTCTGTTTTTATTTTATTTTTATCTGTTACTATGCCTTACTTTATAAAAATAACAAACCCAGGGTTTATAAAGAATATAGACAAACTAGATGTTACAATAAAATGTACAAGAATTTCAATATTTTTCTTATTTTTCACTTCAATTTCAGCACTTTTTGCAGGAGTATTAAATAGTGTTGGAAAATTCGGCTATCATGCATTTAGCACAGTCTTATTTAACATAGGTCTGATATTCTTCGGTTATTTCGCTTTGAAGTTTAATTTAGAAGTTAGACCAATATATTTATTATGTTATGCATTACTTTTCGGAGGACTTATAGGAACTTTGTTTAATTGGTTTGGTTTAAAAATAAATAACTTAACATTTTTACCTCAAAAAATAAAATTTAATATTAGAGTTAAAAGAATAATGACAGGTATTTTTCATAGTATTGCATCTTCTGGTATGATTAATGTATTTATCAATATGATATTCGCAAGTTTTTTTACTGGAGTTGTCTCTTACATTTATTATATAGACAGAATAGTTAATATACCAGTTAGTATAATAGGATATACATTAGCAGGTTCTACATTAAGAGCTATTAGCTTATCTTTTGCAAATCAGGACAAAAAAGAATCAGACAAGACACATGATACAGGCTTTGCGATTTCTATATTTCTATCCATTCCCTCTCTCTTCATTCTTCTGAACTACGGAGATATTATCTTAAAATTTATATACGGACATTCTAAATTTACAGCACAAGACTTTAGAAATCTACAATATATTATGGAAATTTCAGCAATCTGTTTGCCTTTTATCATTCTAAATAGAATATTCTCATCTTCTTTCTTCGCCGCAGGGCTTTCAAAGATTCAATTCAGAATTAGTATTTTCGGAATATTGCTAGATATTATTCTAACATTATCTTTAATGAAACAATATACGTTATTTGCTATGTCTATTGCATTTTCTTTAACGAATATAATATTATTTTTTATTACAATTATTGCTTTAAAATTTTATAAAATATACAACTTTTTTAAAGTTTTTAATTTATCTTTTATTGCTCTTAATATTATAATATCGATTCTCGCTGATAAAATTCTAACATTTTTAATTGTATATTTTAAATTAAAACATACTCATAATCTATTTAAAGTATTTGGTTTTAGTTTTATTTTATTGATTTTATCTTTAATAATTTTTAGTATTTATACATTATATAAAAAATGCTCCAAGGATATTCAAAATTAGAAATATTAGAATATCTGAATAGAAAGGAAGCATCAAAAAAGTTCAATAATTTTATTATTTCAAGTAATTTTAAAAAATGTCTTGCGAACACTGGAGTTTATGGAGATGAATTTGAGAAATTATTAATAATAATTAATCTTTTAAAAGATTTAGAAGATACGGAAACTATATTTTCAATTCTTACGCTATATATTTTAAATGCAGGAGAAATAAAAACTTTAATGAAAGATTGTCACAGGTTTTCAAATCTATCGAGACTAAAAAATACTTTAAAAGAAAACAAAAAAAGTGAAAGATTTATTGCAGGGATCCTAAAAATGAGAGAAAAGAAAATAGATTTCAGTTATAATAATAGAGAAACTATTATAGCAAGGATCATCTTTTTTTCTGAAATATTATTAGATAATTTTGAAGATTATAAAAATGAAATCTTAAATATTAAAGATTTTGCAATAGATGAAAATATTAATTTCGAAAATTTCTTATTAAATAGTTTTGTTGATATTTTTCTATTAAGAGAGAATATGAAAATCTATAATATCTCTGAAATTCTAGAACCAGAAAAATGGGAAAATTCGCTTATTATTATTAATGAAGAAATCTTAAATGAAGATATTTCAAACAAAAAAAAGAATAAAATAGAGGCAAGACAAAATAATATAAAGATTCTAGAAAAATTAATAAAGAAAAATTATATCGTAATTGAAGATACAGCAAATATAAATTTATATCTAGAAGGAATATTGAAATCATCGAATTTAATTAAATTAGAAGATTCAGAAAATATAACAAAACCTGATGCAAATATTGAATCTTTATTATTTGGAGAGAAAGATTTGAATCATGAAATAAAATTTGAGATAAACAAAAAAATTACACTGTCAAATAGCGCGATTAAGGATTTTCTCAAAAATCCTTATTTCTTTTTCATTAAAAGAATTTTAGGATTAAAAATGCAATACGAAAACCTAGAAGAAGATAATGCAGCTTTAAAAGGGAAAATTATACATAAAATTTGTGAAGATTTTGCAATGCTTTGCAAAGATAGGACTATAGAAATTAATAATGATAATTTTTTAAAATCGGCCACACAAACATTGCAAGATTATGAAATACATTTAAAAGAAAATCTCCTATGGAAATATCATATAGATTCTATTTCTGATAAAATATTAAAAATTGAAAAAAATGCAAGAAGGAATAATTTAAAAGTTGAAGTCGAGCCTCAAAATATAATAATTTCAAATTATTATAATATTTTTAATTTAAAAGCAATCCCAGACAGAATTGAATATATAAACAATAATATTGTTGAAGTCTACGATTTCAAAACAGGCATTAATTTTAATAAAAATGACGAGATCAACGGTAAAAACCCACAATTTGCAATTATGGCAATAATTTTTGAACATTTAGGTTTTAAAATTAGAAAGGCCTCCTATATTTTTTTATCGAAAGAAAATAAAGAAGATATCATTTTAGAAGAAGATTATATAGAGCAAATTAAAGAAAACGCCAAAATAAATATTGATATTATAATGAAAAAAATTGAGAATGCTCAAATAGAAGACTTTGAATATGTCGAGAATTCGAATTTTCAGAGTTACGAAGAAGATAAATTAATGGAATATTTCGCAAGAAAGAAAGTTGCATATTAAAAAGACTTCTATTAATTTAATATAACTAACTGAAATAAATAATCTGTTTATGAAATATAAAACTAAAATAATAAGAATTATAATATTTGCCGCTACTCATACATCTTTTATATGTTCAATGTTTGTTCCTTTTTTTAAAGAAAACGGCATATCTCCTGTTGAATTTTCAATGCTTTTTACAATTAAGAAATCCAGTAGAATTATATTTGATATACCTTTTGGAATATTGTTTGATAAATTCAGCCCAAGACTAGTATTTTTAATAGGCAGAGTATCGAAGTTAATTTCTTTTTTAATATTAACAATAGAGCCGAACTTTACAACACTGGCTTTTGCTATGCTTTTTGATGGAATATCATATAGTGCTATGTATGGAAAGATAAGTGTTTTAATTTTTAATATTTTAAAATACATTGAAAAGAAAGAAATATTCCCTAGAGTTTATTCGATTTATTACGGTATTGTTGATATTTCTCTAGCTATTGTGCAGGTAGCTTCTGGTTTTATTTTTAAAACAGGAGGCTTTAAATTAGTTATAAAATATAGCATAATAGCTTGGTTTTTAACATTCTTCACAATATTCTTATTACCGAATATCAAAGATAAAGAAGAAAGCCAAAACAAAAGAAAAAAGAAAAATATTCTAGACTCTTTGATAGATTTAAAAAAATTATTTTTTGAAAAGAAATATTTTAGAGTTGTGATATTCTTTTATGCTTTTATAAACTTTTTTGCTTGGCATTTTGGCCCAATGGCGGGGTTAATTTTATTAGATATGGGCTACAATCCCTTTCAAGTTAGTAACATTGCCGCGGTTTGTAAAATTGCTCCTTTGCTTGGTGTAATTCTTCCTTTTTCTTTCAAGTATGTTTGTATGAGAAAAATGACAAAAATTGTAATACCGGTTATATTTTTCATAACTATCTCCGCTTTTGTTTATAATAGATATTTATTAATATTTGCAATGTTGATGCCCTTATTTTTCTACCCTTTACTAGAAGGAAATATGGAAAAATTTGTAGACAATGAATCGGACAAGGAAATTAGATCTACTGTTTCTTCTGTAAATTCTGTTTTTACAACTATTTTATCTGTTATAATTACTATGATTTTTGGTTTTATTGGAACTTTGACATCAATAAAGAACTCTTTTAGAGTGATTACTTTTTTATCTTTTATATATATAACTTTTATATGTTTTTTGATTTTAAAATATTTCAAGAAAGAAGAGAAATTATCCTAGAAATTTCTTCTTCATTAAAATTCTCTTGAATATTTTGCCCTATATCTTTTGACTTTAAATAAATATTACCTTCAAAATTTTGGCTTGTTGAATCTGAATATATTATATTTTTATTAATTTTATTCGCAAATCTTGCTGTCATCATACTTCCTGATCTTAAACTAGATTGAACTAAAATTAATAATCTTGAAAGACTAACTATAATTTTATTTCTTTCTAGAAAATTTAAAGGTTTCGGTTTCTCTTGTGGTAAAAACTGGCTTAAAATTAATCCATTATCTGATAAAATATCATTATACAATTTTATATTAGTTTTCGGGTATATTTCCAATAGGCCAGACCCAATCACAGCTATAGTGCCATTTCTTATTGAATTCTTATGTACAACTGCATCAATTCCTTCAGCTAAACCAGCAATAGAAATAAAACCTAAATTGGAAATTACTTTAGTAAATTTTTCAGCTAAATTAACGCCAATTTTTGACGGTTTCCTTGTTCCTGTAAAACTTATTGATTTATTATTTAATAAATCTTTATTGCCTTGCACGAAGAAAAAATAAGGGATATATTCATTATTCTTTAGATTCTCAAAGGAGTTTTTATTTAGAATGTCTATTTTATTTTTGAGGCATAATTCTTTAATTTTTAAGATATCAGAATAATTTGGAATTATATCTTTATATTTAGTTTCTAGCTTCTCTTCTATGAGATTGAAATCATTATTCAAGCTATCAGATAAATTCCTATAAAAAATTTGATTATTTTTTTCTATTAAAAAATGTTTAATGTATTTAATATACATTAATTTTCATCTACCTCGAAAAGTAACCAACTACTAAATTTACATCAACTTTGGAAGGGTATCCACAGGTTTCAATTGTTGGACTTTGCACAAATTCGAAAGAGAAATCTTTCCCGTTTATATTTCTTAAATATTGAGGCATTTCA
>JAVKNF010000035.1:0-15935 GCA_031537795.1 Candidatus Deianiraeaceae bacterium
ACATATTAATTATAAAATTAAATATTAAGAGATTTAAAAGTCAACACTTTTAGGCAGTGTTTTTCTATCAAATTTTTTTGAATGACAAAATATATAGTTTATAAACTATAACTTTATAAACTATAAAGATAGATTTTTGAAAACAAAACTCCTTCTATTTTCTTAATGTTTTTTTCTGAAATTATTAATTCATTAGATTGCAAGTCTTTAAATTCAACACCAAATAAATTTAGTATTTTAGAGGATATAAATGGCATGAAAGCCGATAATATTTTCACTATTTCAAGTATTCCGTATAAAGAAGTTGCGATAACATTAGAAGCTTCTTCGAATCTTTCTTCTTTAATTAAACCCCAAGGTTTTTCGGAATCTATAAATTTATTCAAAATGTTACCAATTTCAAAAAACATTTTAGATATTTGCATAAGGTCGAATTCTTGTAATTTTTGCAGGATATATTTTTCATTTTTTATCTCATTTAGCTGTTTTATTTTAATTAATATGTTTGTATTTTTATTTTTTAATATATCTATAGAGGGCTCTTTTGCTTTAACTTGCCAGAAAAGAGCAAAAACTCTTTGAATCAAATTACCTATATTTTTAATTAGATTTGAATTTATAAATTCAGCAAAATGAATTCTCGAATAGTCTGCATCTTTTGACGTAGAAAAAGAACAAACGAGAAATAATCTTATATAATCAACCGCAATCTCTTTTTGGATATTTGAACTTTCAATTAACCAATTTAATTCTTTATAAGGATCAACTATATTTCCGTCTGATTTTGATATTTTTTTCCCTTCATTAGTCCACCAGCCGTGTATAAATAAATTCTGAAATAACAATATTTCTATATTTTCTAATTTTACGTTTCTAATTTTCTCGTATTTATATTTTAAGCTTACAATAAATGATACCCAATAAATTGCATGAAATTTTGAGATTTCTTTTCCTATGAAATGATTTATTTTTGTATTTTCCCATTTTTTTAAAGCTTTATCTATATCATTTTCTTTAAAAGCAGAAATATAATTAAAGAGAGCGTCTAGCCAGACATACATTATATGATTCTCATCATTCGGAACAGGAATCCCCCAATAGAGATCTCTTGATTCTTTGTTCTTTATTCTTGAAATTGGTAGATCTTCAAGATGATTGTTTGTAAAATTTAAAAGCTCGTTTATTCTTTCTGTAGGTTTTATGTATAATTTGTTTTGTTTTGCTTTATGAAGAAATTCTAAAATTAAAATCTTCATTTTAGATAATCTAAAAAAATAACAATCTTCTTCTTTAAAAACAACATCGGAACCGGTAGGAGCTTTTCCTTCTAGGAGTTCATTTTCATTATAGAAGCTTTCATCTTTTATTGAATAAAAACCTGAATATTTTCCTAGATATATCCAATTATTTTCTATCATTCTCGACCAAATTGATCTTACAAAATTAATGTGAGAGAATTTATTATTTATTTTTTCGCAATCAAAAATTCCTGTGTTTAAATCTCTTCCATCTGTAGTTCTTGTAAAATTTGCATTATTATTGAATGTTTTATTTTGATCTTTGCAAAATAATTCTTGAGTATCTTTATACTTTTCGAAATTTAAAATAGAGAAATCTTCATAACTGCAGCAAATATTAAAATCAACCAGTAATCTTTTAAAAAATGAAGACATGTCGTTGCACAAGATAATTGCTTTTTGGTTTTTTAATTCTGCCGATCTTTGAATTTTATTACCGTGTTCGTCTGTTCCTGAAATCATTCTTATTGTTGAACCCAAATCAAAGATTGCAATAAATCTTGTGAAACAATCAGCAAGAAGAGAGGTGTAAAGATGCCCTATATGCGGTTTATCGTTCACATAATAAATTGGAGTTGTTGATAGGTATTCTTCACTATTTGGCATTATGTATTAAGATCTTTAACGTTAAAAATCTTTGGTTTTAACGTGTTTAAATCTTTTTTCATTACAAAGATTAAAGCGGTTATTAAAAATATAGAAAAAAATGTTCCAATTATCAGACCTAAACCAAATAACAGAGAGAAAGTTCTTACGTTGTAATCCAAAATAAATAAGAGAGTTAGATTTACAGCGAGCGTTGTAAAAGATGTTAAGATTGTTCTAGTTAGAACTGACTTTATTGAATTGTTTATGATATCATTAATTTTTGATTCTTCTTTTTGTAGGAATACTTGTTTTATTTTATCAAATACAATTATCGTGTCGTTTATACAATAACCTACTATTGTTAGAATTGCAGTTATTGCAGTTAAATTAAGCTCTATATTTATTATATTTAATATAGAAAGAACTAATAATATATTTAAACTTAAAGAGATTAAAGATACAACAGAGAATATTAGGTCAAACCTTATAAAGACGTAAATAGAGACAAATATCAATGCAAGAATCACAGATATTATTGAATTCTCTAGAATTGTTCTAGCGATAGAGCTTTGAACTATGTCAAAATTATAAATAGTGATAGATTTCTGTTTTAATCTCTCGAAGATGTTATTTTTTATTTCTTCAAGATTACCCTTTTGTGGTAGTATTTCTAATGATAAACCAGAATCTGATAAATTCTTTTTAACCTTAAATTCATTAGATTTTAATTGAGATTTAATTAGACTAATAATCTCGTCTTTATCTTTTTCAAGAAAGGAAAACGATAATCCTCCGGAAACAGATTGCTCTAAATTTATTGGCCTTAAGTTTAATATCATTAAAGAAAAGATAAAAAATAAGATTGATATAAAAATTGATTTTTTGTAAAATTTTTCAACTTTCATAAATATTTTATACAGTTTTTATATTTAATAGAATTAAAGCAAATAAGATACTTTTTTGAATTATAAATATCCTTTTTGTAAATATTTTATTATTTGTTGATTTTTGAATTATAAATAAGATAAAGATTGCAAGAACAAACCCAGAAATACCAAAAAGGAAAAATAGAGATATGCTTTTAAATAAGTTGCTTTGATTTTGAATAAAGAAAGCAAAAAACATAGAGAAGTAAAGCAAAATTTCTTTGAAATTAACTGATTTAAGAATTGAAGATAAGGACAAATTTGAATTATTCGCTAGAAAAAATGGTTGATTGTTGATTGTGCTCCTGTTGTTGTAATCTTCCATTATAGAATATAAAATATAAGCTATAGAAAGCATTCTTAAATGAACTGCTATAGTTGATTTTTTCAAAAACAATAAAAACCAGAAATTAGGAAAAGATAAAGCAATAAAGAAAGAAAGAAAAATAGAAATAAAGAATACTTTATTTTCTTTTAAATTTTTCAAAGAATAGAAATTTATAAAATTAATAAATCTAGACAAGAAATATATAAAAATAAATAAAAATGAAAACAGCATTCTTATTTTAATTTTACAGCTTTAGTCCAAGGTAAAGGATGTCCATTTTCATCTAAAATTAGTGATCTGGTATCTTTATTTTCCATGACCATAGAATTTCTACAAGGTTTAGAGAAAAAGTCTGAAATATATTTCGCAGGAACTACATTGACTTGAATATCTTTACCTGTGCTATCTTTATATTTATAACAAAAAAGAATTGCACTCCCACGATTTGTTGGGGAATTTTTAGAAGCTGTTTTTGCTTTTGGCGCCATATAATTTATTATCAATTAGATTTATCTTTTTTAATTTGCAAGTTTTTTGCTATCTTATTAATCAAAATTACTTAATGAATATCTTGAAAATTAAAAATCAACTGATAAATCTTTTATATAGATAGGGGTTTAGCTCAGTTGGTAGAGTACTGGTCTCCAAAACCAGTTGTCGTGGGTTCGAATCCCTCAGCCCCTGCCATTTATTTATATTATGATGTTTAAAGAAATAAATAATTGCGTAATATTTCAAAAGAAAAAAGATATATTAGGTATATTAAATAAAGATAATAAAAAATATAAAATAGAAATACAGTACGGGAGACTACTTTTCGGTAAATCTTTTAAAATAAAACAAGAAGAACTTGAATATGTCAAAGAAGAAATATTCAAGATGAATTTTATTCATAATTTTGAGAATTCTAAAGATACTCTTATAGAAATAGCTCAAGATTCGATTTTTGAAGCTTTTAATAATATTTCTGATACAATAAAGTAAATGCTCAAAAATAAAATATCTATTTCAATTTTATCAGGTAATTTTAGTGACTTAAAAGACAGTCTAAAAGAAATAAACACAAAAGAAGAGATAGAGTATATTCATTTAGATGTTATGGACGGAAATTTTGTAAAAGAAATATCTTTCGGGTATTCTTATTGCATGGAAGTGAAAGAGTTGACTAATAAAAAAATAGACATTCATCTGATGAATTCAAACCCAGAAAAATATATAGAGAAATTTGCTGAAATTGCAGATATTTTGACATTTCATTTTGAAATACAAGATCTAGATTTTGTTGAACTAATAAAAAGAATAAGATTAAAGAACTGTCTTGCTGGCCTTGCAATAAAACCAGATACAAAATTTGAAGAATTTGAACACTTAATTGAGGTTTTTGACCTGCTTTTAATTATGACAGTCGAACCAGGTAAAGGAGGTCAAGAATTCCAAAAAGATCAATTTGAAAAGATAAAAAAAACCTCTGATTATATAAAATTAAATAATTTAAAAACTATTCTAGAGGTTGATGGAGGAATTAATGATTCAAATTTCAAATTGCTATCGAGGGCTGGAGTTGATTTATTTGTAATTGGTAGTTTTCTATTAAATAAAGAGGGATTCAAATTGGACAATTTAGATAAATTGAAATTAAATTAGATATTCTATAATTGCTTTATTTATCAGGTTCTCGTCAAATTTTTTAATAGATTGACAATACTTTAAATGTTGATTGTTATTAAATGCAAAAGCTGTCACATCAATATCTTTTATATTTGATCTAAAGATGAAATTTTCAACAATTCTATCAACAGACCCATATATAGACCAAAAAGAGCCAATATTAAAAGCTTCTTCTTCGTTTGAAGAATTATTTTTTTGAATAGATATTTCATCTGAAAGATGAAATTCTGAATTTATAAATTGGCTTGAAGCAATAGGGTTGAAAAAATAATTTATATCTTCTATTTTAGAATTAATTATTAGAGAGATCGAGATTGATAATTTACCAAAGTATACATAAATAAAATTTTTATTTTTCATATTTTCAATGATATATTTTACACTCATAGAAATAATGGGGTGGATTGTAAATGATAAATTTGAATATTTCTTAAAATCTTGTTTTTCGGAGAGAGTAACTGGTGATATTTTCAGATATTCTCTACTAAATTTAACAAGATTATCTAGAATGATATTTTTCTTTGATATTAGAACGGCCTGCATTAAAGTTTTTCTGCAATCTAAAAAATTAATTATATTTATAAAATTAAAAAATAAATCTTGATAATCACTTGAAGGATTCAGTTTAAAATCTATAGATTTTATTGTATTTCCATTTCTGTCTATTACCCAAAAAGATAAATATGAATGCTCTGCATTTACTATTAACATAAATCTATTTTATTATCAATAAAAAAGATTTATTTAAAAATCAATTAATTTAATAACATCTTGACTTTTATCAAAAGAAAACTAAATAATGAATATATGAATACTTTATCTAAAATATTTAATAGTGCTTCTGCAAAATCTACAACAAAAAATGAATCTTTAAGAAGATATATGCTTGGGGTGTACAATTATATGTCTTTAGGGCTATTTATTACTGCTTTTATCTCTTTTTTTGTTGCAAAAACATCTTTAATTTATTACGTAACTGGCACTCCTTTAGCTATAATTTTTGCATTTCTACCACTTGGAATATCACTTTATCTTCAATTTAGAATTCAATCTATGTCAATTCAGGCAGCAAAAATGACATTCTTTCTATACGCTGCATCAATGGGGCTTTCTTTATCTTACATATTTATAGCTTATAATCCTATTATAATAGCTCAAAGCTTCTTTATAACTACTTCTATGTTTGCATTTATGAGTATATACGGTTATACAACAAAGAAAGATTTATCTTCGTACGGATCTATGTTTATGATGCTTATGTGGGGTTTAATCATTTCTTCAATAGTTAATTTATTTACAAAAAGTTCTGCATTTTCATTTCTAATATCTGTAGGAACTGTAGTTGTTTTTACAGGCCTTATTGCATATGATACAAAAATGATAAAACAATTTCACGCTCAAGCATATTCAGACAATTCTGGAATAGCTAAAGATTCTGTTGTTAAATTTGCAATACTTGCTGCATTAATGTTGTATATAAATTTTGTAGGGATATTTGTAAATTTATTAAGAATTCTTTCAAGAAGAAACGATAGATAATAATTTTAACTTCTTAAATTAATTCTTATGAAAAAACAGAAATCAATAAAAATAGAAGAAAACTTTGATACCCCCTTAAAAGTTTATACAGAATTAAATAAACATATAATAGGGCAAGAAGATGCAAAAAAAGCTATATCTGTAGCCTATATAAATAGATTAAGAAGAAAGCTTGTTGATGTAAATTTTATGAACAAAATAACACCTAAAAATCTTTTGATGATAGGTTCTACAGGTGTTGGAAAGACAGAAATAGCAAGAAAATTAGCTGAAATATCTAAAGCACCTTTTATTAACATAGCTCTTAGTCAATATACAGAAGTTGGTTATCACGGTGGAAATGTATCTTCTATAATTCAAGATATTCTTGAAAAATATATTCAAGAACAAAGAAAAAACATCAGAGAAAGAATAAAGGAATCAGAATTAGATAAAGTTATAGAAAAGATAGCTAAAATATACATAAGATCTAAACCAGATGATAATCTTCAACTTGAAGAAATAATAAATAAGATAAAAAATAAAGAACTGATTCACGAGGAAATCAATTTAGAGGCTGAAATAACTCAAAGTAACGAAGATATTTTCGAGCAAGATAATGAAATGCACTTGACTATAATACCTGTTATTTCTATGAAGAGCCCATTTTTACTTTCTAATTCAAAGAAAAATAAGAAAAAGAAAATTAAAATCGAAAAAGCTATTAAAATTTTATTAGATCAAGAGATACAGCTTAAAATTAATGAAGAAAATATATTAGAATCTGCAATTCAAAAGGTTGAACAGGAGGGTATAGTTTTTTTAGATGAAATTGATAAAATTATTAGCAATAAAAATGACTCTGAGTCAAGAGGTGAAGTTTCAAGAGAGGGGGTTCAAAAAGACTTAATCCCTATAATAGAAGGAACAGTGATTCATACAAAATATGGCTCCGTTAAAACAGATCATATATTATTTATAGCCGCTGGAGCTTTTCATATATCAAATCCTGAAGATCTTATGTCTGAATTAAAAGGTAGATTCCCTATAAAAGTTAAACTAAATAATTTAACTGAAGAAGATATCGTGAGCATACTCTCAAATGTCGAATTCGGAATATTAGATCAATATAAAAAACTTTTAGAAGTTGACAACATTAAGATAGATTTTACAAAAGATGGAATAGATGAGATAGCAAAATTAACTCAAAAGTTAAATAATCAAGAAGACAATATCGGAGCAAGAAGATTAGTGACCGTTATAGAGACTATTTTGCAAGAAATATCTTTTGAAGGAAAATCATTAAAACAAAAAGAATTTAAAGTAGACAAGAAATACATTGAAAATAGAATAAGAGAGAAAAAATCATTTGATGATATTGATGTGAAGAAATTCAATATTTAAAACAGAAATTAATAAATAAACTAATATTATTTTTTTACACAAGGATTTATAATTTGCCCCCAAATTCCATTTATATTACATATTCTAGTGGGTGTAGATGTGCCATTTATTTTAAACCCAGTTTTGCATTTACCGCTAGAAGTAGAGCCAGCGTTTGTTGAGCTCCAAGCAGCATTACCGGTATATTCTATGTCGTAATCAATTTTCTCTATTAGAGGAGGGCATTTAATTCTATTTTTAAAAACCCTTCTACTTGTTACGGAAATTTCTTTAAAATATGAACTTGGTTCAATATCATTTACATCTGTCATTCTAGCTTGATTTATCTGTGTCAAAGCCCAAGTGTTATCTTTTTGATTTCCAAATTCATCAATAATTGACATTTGATAATTATTTAGATTTTGATTCACCTCTTGAGTTAATGAAGGATCTTGCCAAAAGCCATTAATGCACATTAAACCCATTCTATTGTCTGCTAATGTGTCGCTTGAAAATATAATTCCCAGCCCTGAATTTATATTTATGCAAGTTGAAAGTTGTTGAGTTTGATTGCTGTACGAAGTTGCATAGAAATCAAACACAGAAGAAACATAGCCAGAAAATATATTTCCATTTGATTGAATTGCTTTTTTGTATTGGCCGTCCAAAGTTAAACCTGCACCGTAAGAACACATACCATAAAGCCTTGAATTTATATTAATTATTCCGTTAATACATTTACTCACTGGGCAATCCTGCCCACTTGATACTACATAGCCATGAAAAGATTTTAATATATTATTATTGCTATTTTCAGAATCTATATAGCATTTTTTTGGGTATATAACATTTAATTGGGATACAATTTCTCCGTCATTATCCTCGTAACCAGAATATTCACAGATTAGATCTCCAATAACAGTTCTATCTCTTAATTCAATTACAGAATCTTTAAATAATACATTCATCCTAGGGCATTTAAATTTACAATCCATATCTGTATAGCAATCATTATCTCCACAAGGTATTTTATTACCGGAACTGTCAAAATAAGGGTGCATATCTTTTTTATTTATATTTATATGTTTAACTATTGGAATTGATATATTTATTCTACCAGAGCCACCACCACCTGAATATTTTTTAGAAAAAAAGCTATTTTCAGTATCTCCGCTTCTGTCATCTACATAATTAGGGTCTGAAATCATTTTATCTTTTGTGTCAACGTTAACAACATTAGGGCTAAAAAGTGTTTTCAAGTCGTTATTCGTATTGTTTATTAATGTTTCCATCTCATTTTGGTTATTGGTTTTCAAATTCATATAAGTACATCTAAAACATGATTTCAAATTTATACAATCAGTTCCACCTATTTTACCTTTAATAGAACTTGGAGAATATATTTTATTTGTGGGGCATTTGGCTGTGCAATCAGTTTCTCCTGTGCAGAAAGCAATAGGAATATCTTTACCAGTTGCATCTTTTTTGCAAAGATTAGTTGTAGAATCTATTTCACAAGGTAAAGGTCCTACTTCGAATATTTTTTGCATGCCAATTTTAGTTGAGTCTGACTTGTAGCTAGAAGATTGAAAACTAGCTTTGGTATTCCCATTATTAAAAGCACCACCGGAGCCGATATATTGATTGTCTATATTAAAAACTCCTTTTGTCTCTTCTTTATTATGAAGGTAGCTATCTTCACCTGTTTTAGTAAGACTAGATAAAGACTGATATAAATTATCTGCTTGGTTTGCTATTCCATCTGCACCATATACTCTAGAGTCAAATTTTAAATATTTAAAAGCAGCTAAATCTCCATCTCTGACTTCTCCGCTGCTCAATTTAGCTTGATTTCCTACATAATTAACTATATTTGTAAGATAGCGATTATTTACATCAGGAACACCAGGGCATTCAGGATTTAAATAACTATCTGCAATACTGTATGTACTACAAGCAAGAATACCTTCCACTATTGCAGCTGCAGCAGGTGGGCATATTGGCATGAAGACAAGAGTACAAAGAATCTGATATCCAAGAGCAAGAAAAGCATAGGCAGTGGCACAAGCTGCATCTGAATTTGATATATCAATCTTGTTTATTCCAGCATAATTTTTATGACTCTGAATAAAATCTATTTGAGACTTACCTTTCCCTGCTTTAGCTATTGTATCAATTGATTTAGAGTAAGAATTAAATAAACTTAAAACACTATTTCCTCTCCATTCATCTTTGTGGCAACCACCTTGGAGCCAAGGACCCCCAACTTGATCAGTCAAATCACAACCAAAATAAGTTTTAGTCTGATACCAACTGGCACCTTCCCAATCTTTATATTGATCTATTGATTGTTTATCTATTTTACAATATTGAGTTCTTTCTCCAACTTGAAGACTTAAATAATCTGAATTATAAGAATTAATGTTTTGATTAAAATAAGCATTTATATATGCACCGCTACAACCTGTAGCGGGGATTCTAGGATAGTCAGATTTCCCTAAAATACCTCCAAATACTCTACAATATTGCCCTGATCTTTCAGAGGTTCCACCCCCTCCAGCTCCGTACATTTCAATTTTCAATTTTTGACATCTTAAAGGTATATAAAAATCATAATCGTGTATTTGTTGTAATCTTGATTTGTCAAAATTTGCAACTGTATTTTTATTATAAATTAAAGAACTGCATAAAGTATTTTTCGGCCATTCTTCAGCTTCTATAGGCCTTAATTGTAATTTTGTTAAAAAACAACTATTTGCATCTTCAAAACCTTTACATTTAATATAATCAGCAATCCAAGATAGCCTGTCCTGTATATTGTACATAATCATATTTATTAAAGTCTGGTCTTTGTATGTGTTGAAGTAATCAAGAGGTGCATTGTATATGTCTATATTTGAAAATTTCTCTCTTTTATAAGGGTTTTCAGTTGTTATAGGTCTTGTGCTAAAACCGACATTTGTTGTTTCTCTTTTAAAAGTAACCACAGTATCTAAACTTGCATTTCCATAAGGGCCAAACCTTTTTACATTAGACCTAGCTGATATATGATCAGGCATTGAATAATCTGTCAAACAAGTAAATAACTCATCTTGATAATTCTTATTTATTTTGTAATAGTCAGTAGAATTTTTGTATAATTTTATCTGAACTCTTTCTTGACATTCATCTTTAGATTCGTTTTTCAAGCAAAATACCCTATCATTGCAGGCAGGAACGAGATAAAATGCAAGCATACAGTCTATTTTTGCATTATTGTTAGTTGCTGCATTGCAGACTGAAATAGAAACAGGCGGGTTTAATAAATAAGTATATGTATCTATAAAAGAAAGAATAGAGCAACTATCTACACCTATACAAAACCTATGCCCGTACATAAAAACGCAATTACTTTTATTTTGTGTTATATTATTTACTATTCCTGTAGCTGTGTTTTTGGAAATATAAACTTTTTCTGTGTTTTGTGGCATTGTATAGTCTTCATCTTTAATGTTAATTGTTGGAGATACAGAATTTGCAGGATTTATATGTATAAAAAAAGAATTAAAATAAGTATTAGTACTTGAAGGTTCATTAGGGTTTGGAACAATTGAAATTGGATGTTTTAGAACATTATTTATATAATAGTGCCTAATAACTGGCCTACTTATATTTCCTATTCTTTGTAAAATAAACTTTTTACCTAAATTATAGCTTGTTGTTTGTTTTGTGATATCATCATAGAGATTAACATTATTTGATATAAAATCATTAGAACTCAGATCATCTATATAAGTGTTAATTTTACCAGAGAATTTATCATAAGAAATAATTCTATTTGAACTGCTAGCTGATTCTTTTATTAAATATGCGACAAATTCAGATTCATTTGTTTTCAAGCTATATTCCAATCTAACAATAACATCGTAATAGTTTTTGTCTAAATTATTAAAAATAAGAGAGCAAGACCCGTCAGGATTCTTTAAATGAAAGCCTTTCTTTATTCTATATACTGTATCTCCAAAAGGTGTAACTTTGAGAATATCGGTTATATTTTTATCAAAATTTTTATTATCTAAAGTAGTTTCATTGTAAATTCTGCTAATATTAATTCTATTAAAACCTTTGGATGTAAAAGTAGCTGTAGTTTCCATTTCACCTAATTTTACAATTAATTTTGGGTTAAAAAATGTTCCTCTATTTTCATAACCTAATTCTGCTGATTTATTCTGATTGCAGATTAAATCTGTAGATTTTTCATCAATATCTCTAAATTCTCTAACGTAAGGAAAATCCTGAAATAGATTACATTGTGGGTATTTTTTCAAGTCTTTATCTTTGCACCCGTTTGAGTCTGATATATATGCAATTCTATTGAAATGTCTGGGTCCGTCTTTTGCTGTTATTTTTGCACAGCCAGCTCTTTGTCCGTCTATATATCCACATAAATAAGCCCCCGAACCGTAATAAACTGAACCTCCGTTATTGAAAATTTCTCTACTTTTATTTAATAAATCAGAATCGTAACATATTTTTGCACTTTTACAATTTTTTTCAGCAACATAGCCAATTCTGTTGCATAGATAACACTCTTGGATCTTTGAGTCCATTTTTTTTAAATCAAATGGAAGATAATCATTTAAAGCACAAGAAGCATCACAGGGGCATTTTTTCTTATCTTGACATTTAGAATTAATTTTATCAGCTATTACACATTGATCTTTTATTATATAAGGCAAGAGAGCATATCCAGCACAATGTATTACATTAGGTGCGATATCTTTACAGCCACAATCTACTCCTGAAGTATTAAAATTGACATCAAAACCAGGATTCTCTTCGTCATAATAATGCAATTTTGCATTTATTAGAACAGTTCTCCCTACGTTTAGATTGATTGACTTCTCTCCATCTTTAGGGTGTACCGCCTCACATTTATAGGAAATTTTATTTCCGTCTGGGTAAGCAAAACAAATCATAAGTTTGTGTCCTGAATAGTCTTTACCTTCATATTTGACCCAAGTAGAATAGCCAAAATTCTCATCACCTAGACAGCAATTTGCTGTCTTATCTTGAGAGCCACAGAAATTGACCCCTTTATCTCCACAATACCCTAAATTATAATGTAGTTTGGCGTCTGAAATGTTAATTCCGTTTACAATGTAATTATCTTCTGTTGCGAATTGATCTCTTAAAAAAGCTGTGGATTTGGAAGAGGATCCTCCGCAGAAAGCATTAAAATATAAAGATAGAAATATTACAAAAAGCAGAAAAAAAGACTTTAAGATTTGTGCCATTTTAACATTTTGGCGTTCTTTAAAGATAAATCTCTGCATTTTTCTGAAAAATCTTTAAATTTATTAGGGCACCAGATTTCAAAAGTCAAACCTTTTCCTACGAAAAATATTTCATCTTTAATATCAATACTTTCTAAATATTTTTTAGGTAGAATCATTCTGCCATCTTTGTCGAATTCAAGTATCATACCCTCTCCAAATATACTTGTTGTAAATGCATCTCTTTCTTCTGAAAAAGGGTCCATTTCTGCAATCATATTATTTAATTGGTCTACATAAGAAGCATCCGAACCTTCTAGGCAATTTTTTGTAATTGATTTATAAATAAAAACATAGGAACCGCCACCTTTCAGTGCAACATCTCTAAAGCTTGAGGGTAAAGATACCCTACCTTTTGAATCAATCTTATTTATAAAATTAGATAAAAAAAGAGACAGCATTTTATTTGAAAAAATTATGGATTCCAAAATAGGTTAAGGAAAAAAATAGGTTAGAGATTTTTATATCTCTTTTTTGGGAATCCATGGAACTTTATGGGTATAAAAAAATATAAAGTCAAGAAAAATATTAAATATTAAATAAGAATTGAATAAAAGAAAGGCTTCATTAAGAATAATAAATGATTTTTATTCTTAAAAAGAATTCATTAAACTTAATTTATATAAAATATTTTTTTAAAGATTATTTGATTTTTAATAAATAGAGGATATTTTTTTATAATGTCATTTTATATATTAAAAAAATTAGTTAGAGATAAATTTATAGAAAATTGCAAGAAAAATGATATAAATCAAATTATAACTAAAAAATTAAGTAATAAAAATTATATTTCCTCTTTGAAAAAGAAATTAATAGAAGAGTCTAAAGAAGTAATAGAAGCAAAAGAAACAGAAGATATAAAAGAAGAAATATGTGATGTATTTGAAGTTCTCGATTCTATAATGAGATTTTATAAAATAAATAAAAAAGATATTTTTAAAATTCAAAAAGAAAAACGCATTACAAAAGGTTCTTTTGAAAAAGGTGTATTTTGCGAAAAATTATTTGTAGATGAATCTCAAAATTGCTACTGGTCAAGTTATTTAAGAAAGAAATATAAAAAAGAAATAAAAAATGAAAAATAGATATATTTGTCTAGACACGGAAACAACTGGCTTAAGCCCTATTAATGGAGATAAAATTATAGAAATAGGTTGCGTCGAAATTATAGACAATAAAATAACAAATGATAAATTTCATTCGTATATCAACCCTCAAAAAGAAATATCAAAAGAATCCACAAGAATAACAAATATAACAAATGAAATGGTGAAAAATAGCCCTATTTTTTCTGAAATATCAAATGATTTTATAAATTTTCTTCTTTCGAAAAAAGAATATTCTACATTTTTAATTATTCATAATGCTAATTTTGATTTAAAATTTCTGTATAATGAACTTAACCAAAAATCTATTACAGTTATCAATAGTCTAAATTTAATTGATACATTGAAAGTTGCTAGAAAGTTATTTCCAAACGAGAAAGCAAATTTAGACAGTTTGTGTAAAAGATTTGAGATAAATCTAAAAGATAGACAAGAATTAGGGCATGGAGCATTATTAGACGCTAATCTTCTAGCTCAATTATTTATTAAATTACTTGAAATATATTCAATTGAAAAACTAACAGAGGAAAAGAAATATTTTTTTGGATTTAGAAAAAGAGAGATGGAATTCAAAAGGCGTAATCCTTGCGAAATAACAAATAAAGAAGAAGAATTGCATATAAAATTATTATCCGATATAAATGTTGATATTTGGTAAAATATGATAAGAGCTTGTATAATTTTTCACGGTTATGGTTCAAATGGAGATGATCTGAAGTTTATTGGTTTAGAATTGAAAAAAGGTAATAATTTCGAAATTTACACCCCTAATGCACCTTTCGTAAATAGCTTGAATAAAGACGGCTTTGAATGGTTTCCTATTGAAGAGCCTACAGTAGACCATTTTTTTGACGGCTTGTGCATTGTTGAGAATATTGTATTAAAATATATAGAAAATATTACTCTTGACAAGAGAATATCTTATAAAGAGATATTACTGTGCGGTTTTTCACAGGGCGCAGCATTAGCTGTTCATATTGCTTTAAAATTAAAAGAAGAAGTTGCAGGAGTTATTAGTTTTTCAGGTGGTTTTGCTAACCCTGACAACATATTTAAGCAAATAATAAGAAATAGACCTCCAATTCTTTTGATACATGGAAAAGAAGATAAAGTATTGCCTTGTTTTTATTCTGAAAAAGCAAAAACAGAATTAGAGGATTTTCAAATTAAAACAGAGCTTAATATTATAGATGAAATGCAACATTCTATAAATGATAAATGTATAGGATTTGCGAAAAATTTTATTAAAAGAATAGAAAAATAAACTTGCAAATTAAAGAAGATTTTTAAAAATAGTTTAGAAATTTGAGTGATTAAAATATTTTATTTTATAATTTTGTTTTTTTTAAATTCTTGTGTGTATCACTACGACTATAATTATAGTGATGAGAATTATAGTTCTCAAGTTTTTTCTACTCGCAATAGAATCAGAAAAAGGTTAAATAAGGCTAGATCTTACAATAGATATAAGAGACATTACTCTTCTTTTTATATGGGGTCTTATATTCCTATAATGTATCGCTCAAACCCTGCAATGTACAGAATGTATATAAATAGACAAAGAATGCAAAGAATGAGACATAATAACATTATATCTCGTACAGGAATAGGTCATCATACTTCTCATTTTTCAAGAGGAGGCAAGAGAAGAGGAAGAAAATAATAATCTCACTCCCCAAAACTGAATCTATCTTTTAAAAGAGTTTCTCTTGCTCTGATTTTCATTCTTAAATATTCCATAGGTCTTGCTCCTTTAATTCTGTTGCAATTACCACATAAAAGTTGGAAGTTCTCATAATAATCAC